>JAFMBQ010000218.1 GCA_017858365.1 Algoriphagus sp.
TTTGGAACAGCCCCTTTTGATCAGATTCAAGCTACTCATTACCTTCCTGCCATCACTCAAGCAATCCAACTCGGAAAAGCAGAAATTGAAAAAATAAAAGCTCTGCCACTTCCAACTTTCGAGAATACGATCGAAGCCCTCGATCAATCCGGAAAATTGCTTGGGAGAATAAGTGCAATTTTTTTTAACCTGAATTCCGCTGAAACAAATGATGAAATCCAAAAATTAGCCCGCGAGATTTCCCCTCTCCTCACCTCCCATGGCAATGATATTTTATTAGATCCAATTCTTTTTGAGCGAATTTCTCAAGTTTATAACCAACGAAAGGAATTAAATCTCAGTCCAGAACAATTGACATTGGTGGAGAAAACTTACAAGTCCTTTGCCCGAAATGGTGCACAGCTAACTGAAGAAGAAGCTGGAAAGCTCCGTGAAATCGATCAGGAATTAGCCCAGACTTCCTTGAAGTTTGGAGAAAATGTCTTGGAGGAAACCAATCGTTTTATTCATTTTGAAAATGAGGAATCTTCGCTTGAAGGTCTTCCTGAGGGAATCAAAGAGGCCGCGGCACAATTGGCTGAGGAAAAAGGACAATTGGGTCAATGGGCTTTTTCGCTTGATTACCCGAGCTATATCCCAGCAATGACCCATGCCACAAATCGGACTTTACGAAAAACGCTATTTATGGCAGCTGGAACAAAATGTGCTAAAAGCGATGAATTAGACAATCAAGAAATAATAAAAAAGCTTCTAAAGCTTAGAAATCAACGTGCAAAACTTTTGGGCTATGCCAGTCATGCTGATTTCGTATTGGAAGAGCGAATGGCCAAAACACCTACGCAGGTTTTATCCTTCTTAGATTCACTTTTGGAAAAAGCAAAGCCAAAGGCGGAAGTAGAAATAGGAGAACTAGCTGAATTTGCAAAAAAATTAGATGGACTTGAAAAAATCGAAAAATGGGATTTTGCCTATTATTCTGAATTACTGAAGAAAGAGAAATATTCCTTGGACGATGAGTTACTTCGGCCTTTTTTCCAATTAGAAAAAGTGGTAGATGGCGTTTTCCATACTGCAAAAAAACTATTTGGACTCGAATTTATTCCCAATAAGTCTATCCCAGTTTACCACAAAGACGTCACAGCATACGAAGTCAAAGATGAAAATGGAGCTCATTTAGCTGTATTCTATGCAGACTTTTTCCCTAGAGCGGGTAAGCGAAATGGCGCTTGGATGACAAGTTACAAAGGTCAGTGGAAAACCGGATCGCAAATCGAAAGGCCACATGTGTCAATTGTTTGCAACTTCACCAAACCTACCAAATCAAAACCAAGTCTGCTTACTTTCAATGAGGTGACAACGCTCTTTCATGAGTTTGGACATGCGCTCCACGGTATGCTTGCAGATGGGAATTATGAATCACTTTCTGGAACTAGTGTTTTTTGGGACTTCGTAGAGCTCCCAAGTCAAATCTTTGAAAATTGGTGCTACGAGAAAGATTGCTTGGATCTATTTGCAACCCATTATCAAAGTGGTGAAAAAATCTCGGAAGAATTGATCGAAAAAATCAAGAATGCTTCAAATTTTCAGCAAGGCTACCAGACATTAAGGCAGTTAAGTTTTGGGTTACTTGATATGGCATATCACAGTCACGATCCAGAAACGATTTTAAATATTTTCGATTTTGAAAAAGAAGTAATGAGCAAGACTGACCTGTTGCCAAAAGTCGCAGGCACCTTGATGAGCACCTCATTTTCTCATATTTTCCAAGGAGGATATTCTGCAGGGTACTACAGTTATAAGTGGGCAGAAGTACTTGACGCAGATGCTTTTGAGCTATTTCAAGAAAATGGAATCTTCGATCGGGAAACAGCAGATTCCTTCAAATCAAATATATTAGCAGCTGGAGGAAAAGAGCATCCTGAAATTTTATTTTTGAATTTTAGAGGGAGAGCACCTAAGCAAGATGCATTGTTGAAGCGAGCTGGGCTAATCGCAAATCAGTAAGAAATGATTTTGTAGAAATATAGACACCATGGAGAAAAACAGTTTATATCTGCCGACCTATTTAAAGGCATTATCAGTGATGGTTTTCATCATTGTTTTAGTGTTTTTCTTAATAGTTGGAAAAAGTCTCTTGATACCGTTTTTTCTTTCAGCATTTTTTGCTGTGCTTTTTACGCCTTTATCCAATTGGCTAGAATCAAAGAGGTTTCCAAGAGTACTTTCTACGCTTATTTCCATGCTTGCAATGATCACATTTGTTGCGGGCTTGATCATCTTTATCTTCTCTACAATTGCCAACTTCCAGCATGATTTTCAAGACGTATCCGGTAAAATCGATAATTACGTTGGGGAAATTGATTCTTGGATTTATAACTCTTTTGGATTTAAGGCAGAAATCGCTGAGAAAGCAAACGGAGAATATCTCTTATCTCTACTCAGCCAAAACACCGATACGATAACCAACTTTGCTCTGGGTGCTGTTGGTTCTTTATCAGGGATTTTATTAATAGTGGTGTTTATGTTTTTCTTGCTCCTATATCGTGATCATTTTGTCAATGTAATTCTAAAAATCTATCGAGATAGTGATGCGGAATTAGTTGAGTCTAGGATAGTGAAATTGAGAAAATTACTCATCAATTATATAGTCGGAGTGGTTAAAGTAATGGGTATTTTGATCATACTGAATCTTATTGCTTTTACTTCACTCGGAATCAAACATGCAATCTTCTTTGCGGTAATCGGTGCAATTTTGAATATCATTCCCTATGTAGGCCCGTTTATCGGTGCTTTATTGCCAATGGCCTATTCATTTTTGACAAAAGACAGTCTTTTCTACCCAATAGCAGTTATAGTCTGTTATCAGATTATCCAATTTATAGAAGGAAATATTCTTACTCCAAAGATCGTCGGAGGAAATGTCAATCTCAATCCATTCATTACCATTCTCGGTTTACTTATCGGTGCATCGATCTGGGGAGTAGCAGGAATGATCCTGATTATTCCAGTAATGGCTTTGCTGCGTCAAATCTTCGAATGGAATGAAGACACAAAGCCCTTTGCTATCCTACTTGGTGAAGAAAAATCAAATGAAAAGGAATTAAAACTAAAAAATGAAGATTAATCAAATTTGTATTCTTTTCTTCTTATTTTCTCTCATATCATGTGATTCCCTAGATGATAAAAAAGGAAGGTTTCTTCTCAAAGGGAATGAAAAATTGAAAGAAAATGATGCGAGAGGAGCGCTCGAATTTTATGCTGAGGCATTGGAGTTAGACAGTACTTATGTCGATGCTTATTACAACAAAGGCCTTGCGCACATACTTTTAATTCAAACAGATGAGGGGATTTCAGATTTCAGTCTTGCCATTCAATACCAACCGGATTTCGCAGATGCTTATTTCCAGCGCGGGTTAAGCTACTTAGATAATGGGGAGTTTTATAAAGCAAGAGAAGATGCCGACAAGTTAAAATCGCTTGAACCTGACAATTGGGAAAGCTTTTTTCTTTCTGGTTTGGTTGAAGAAAAGCTAAATAATCTAGCTCAAGCTCTTGTAGAGTTTCAAAAAGCTACTGAATTAGACCCCGAAAATTCTGACTTAATTGTCAATCAAGCCACGATCTTTTTTTATTTAAAAGACTTCGAATCAGCAAAGAGCCTCCTAGAAAAAGCTGAAGTCATCAATCCAGCCGAACCAAATATTCACAATACCTATTCGATGATTTATTTCGAAGAGGGAGAATATAAAGCTGCTTTAGATGCTGTGGAAAAAGCAATCACTCTAAATAATCGGCAGGCGTATTACTATAATAATAAAGGACTTTACCTCTTGTATTTAGGTAGATTGGAAGACGGACTTGAACTAATTAATCAAAGCATCAAAATGGATGCGAAAAATCCATTTTCCTTGAGGAATAAGGGGATTTACTTCGTCATGAAAGGCGATAAGATATCAGCTCTAAGTTACTTGAATGAATTGATGGAAGATTATCCAGAGATGGAACTGGTTAAAGAATATTTCGATAAAGCTCAAGCTCTTTAACTCTTAATCGAAATTACCTCTCTTATTTTCTTGAGAAGTTCAGCGGCATCAATTGGTTTGGCTACAAATCCATCGAATCCACATTCGTCGATTCGTTCCATAATCTCAAGTTTTGCAGCTGCAGTAAGTGCAATCACAGGCGTATCAGAAATCTTTTTGATTCCAATCGTAGCATCAAAACCATCCATAACCGGCATTTGAATATCCATCAACACACAATCATAAGGGAAGCTTGGAAAGCGATCTATCGCCTCTTGTCCATTTAGTACACGATCGTATGTGAACCCCCATTTCTTGATGATTTTTCCCAACACCAATGCGTTGACATCATTATCCTCAGCCATCAATAGGTGAAGCGTTGTTGGCGAAATAGCTGTTCCATTGATAGGTGGTTTCTCGCTAACAATAGTGGTATCCTTTTCAAACTCTAAGGTGAAAAAGAATCTGCTTCCCTTCCCGACTTGGGACTCTAGAGCAATTTGTCCTCCCATCAGATTCAAAAGCTTTCGCGTAATAGAAAGCCCTAAGCCAGTACCTCCATATTTGGTAGAGAACGTTGGTTTGACTTGATCAAAATCATTAAAAATCTTCTGCTGGTTTTCTTGAGCGATACCAATTCCAGTGTCCTGCACCTCAAAGTAAACTTTGACGAAGTTATTATCATCCTCAACCAAATTGACCTTTAAATCCACCTCTCCTTCACCGGTGAATTTAAGTGCATTGGTAATCAGGTTATTTAAAACTTGAGAAAGTCTGGTCTTATCTCCCATAACCATCAAATCCAATCCTTCCGAAATCCTCAAGCTCAGGATATTCTTGCTGTCATTTGCATGAAATGAAAGTCCCTTCATAATTTGATTTAGGAACTCCTGAAGATTAAAAGGATTTCGCTCGATGGTTAATTTCCCAGCCTCAATCTTTTGGAAATCCAACAAATCATTGATCATAATGATCAAATTATCTACTGCGAAATTGATGGTGTTTAAGGCTGACTTTTGTCCGCTGGAATGATCATCTTGAAGCAAGGAATAGGTCGACCCAGAAATAGCATTTAAAGGTGTTCGCAATTCATGACTAATCATAGACAGGAAGTCAGACTTGATCTGATTAGCTTTCTCTGCGGCTAGCTTCGCTTCATTTAATTTAGTCTCAAACTCTTTTTGGCTACTGATATCAGTCAAATATCCATACCAAACCATATCCCCATTCTCTAACGACTGAGGTCGTGCTGCTCCAAGTATCCATCGATAATCGTTAGAATCAGGTTTTGACTTCACTCTAAACTGGCACTGCCATGGCTCTAGCTTTCTAGCAGAAGCGACCGAACTAGTAATAACATTAGGTAAATCCAGTGGATGAACTCGTGATATCGCCAATGAAATATCAGTGAAGGATTCCATTTCTTTTGAATCTAGACCTAGAACTGAGCCAATTCCTTTTGAAAGAAAAGCGAAACTCATTTTTCCTTCTTGGTCGAGGACCATTTGGTACAATCCACCTGGCACTTGCTCGGTTAGATTGGTCAAGAAATCACTGCTAGCCTCCAGCGTTTTTTCAAGACTTACTTTTTCTGAAATATTTTTGAAGGAAAGCGAAATATACTTTTCAGCTTCGATTTCATTTAGTTTGGATGAAATCTCCAGAGTCAATTGCTTCCCGGTATGACTTATCAGAAGCGAAGAGAATCGCTGACTAAAACCTCCAGCTTCGGCCATCTGAACCCACTCTTTCCATAAATCCAACTCTCCAAAGACCACATCTAGTTGCTGAAGATGATTGAGTTCTTCATCTTTGCTGAAGCCCAAAAGCTTTTTTGCTTCGTTACTGCAAATGAGAACTTCTCCGGTAGATTTGACGATAAGAAGAGAATCAGGTGAATTGGTTATGAGCGTTTCTAAAAGGGAGATTTTATTTTGGGAAGCCAGCTTTTTAGTTGAATCCCAAGCTAGCCCTATCAGATTACCTGGTTCTGAATCAGATGATGAAATCACACCTGTTATTGAAATATTTTCCTCAGTATTCTTAGAAAAATCGAAGGAAAAATCAGAATCTATCGAATCATCGATGTTTTTTAGGAAAGCATTTTCAAAGAGTTCAAAAATGAGTTTATCGAGATTGTTTGCAAACTGACCTTTCTCAATAACTCGCGAAACTCCTAAAAAAATTGCTCCAGAAGGTTCAAAACAAAGCCTGTGTTTATCAGACTTATATTCCCAAGAGAAAACACTTGAATGATTAGTAATGTCTTTTTTAAGTTGCGAAAGCTGTTTACGTTTACTTTTTTGAACTTCCAAAGCAGTTATGTCCCTTGCAATTACAAAGAAATTCTCCTCTGAAAACTGAAATGAACATTCCAAAGACTTCCAAGAGTTATCCTTTGCTTTGAATCTTAATTTTTGATGTAACTCTTCTTGTCCTTCAGATCTTTTCCAAAGTTTTTTAAGTGATTTCAGATCCTTCTTCTGGATGTAATCGCATAGCGAAGTATTCAGTAACTCCTCAGACTGATATCCAAGAATAGGTAGAATTGCTTGATTGAGATAGGTTAGGAAATCATGTTTCCCTATTCCGATAAGGTCAAGAGTGGAATTAAAAAATAGCTTTGTTTCTTTCTGGTTGGGTTGTCCCGGTTTTTGGAGTTCTATCCCTTTATAGAATAGAAAATAATTTGTGACACTATTTTGTGGAAGTTCGAGACGAAATCCAAAATATTTTTCATCATACGTTAAAATCAACTCCTCCTTAAAGATATAGGCATTAATATCAAGTCCTAGCCCAGCTAGGGTTCGGTTTTCTAGCGTATTACCAATGGCATTTTCAAAAGCCTCATTTGCATAAAATATATTATAGGGGTACGTATCATCCGCGAGAAATACCATCTCAGATGATTCGTAGATGAGTTTTTTAAACGTACTATTGATACCCCTTTCCTGCATGAAATTGCGTTGTTGCTTATCCCGAAAGATTTGAATGATGAAATTGATTAGGCAAATGGTGATTTACAATCGCAAACATACATCATTTTGTATTTCACAACAAGTTTTTTACGTTTTGAATGAAATATATTTTAAAAACCTTGAAAATATCCAATTTTTGCCCAAAGTCGGGTTCGTAGTGGCTTTTCCACATATCCATCTGTACGGTAATCTACGCTCCATTCCCATCTTTTTCCATTTTGGATGAGTTT
>JAFMBQ010000219.1 GCA_017858365.1 Algoriphagus sp.
TTCGATTTATTATTTTCTCAGGAAAATCTTTACTGTTTTTTAGAAGTACTTCTTCGGCCTCCCGAATCTTTTCGATGGGAATAGTATCTAAAAGACCTTCTTTCAAGGCAATTAGAATGATTATTTGTTCTGCAGCAGTTAATTGCTTTAGCTCCTGTTGCTTCAGGCATTCTCGGATTCGTTTACCATGGGAAATCGTTTTTCGGGTAGTGTCATCGAGCCGTGTGCCAAATCGAGCAAAGGTTTCTAGTTCTTCAAATTGCGCATACTCCAACTTTAATTTTGCAATAGATCGGTAAGCAGCCAACTGCGCCTTACCCCCTACACGGGAGACTGATCTACCAACATCCACTGCGGGTAATATACCCAGCTCAAAAAGTTTGGGAGATAGATAAATCTGCCCATCTGTAATGGAAATAAGATTGGTAGGAATGTAGGCAGAGATATTCTGCGCCTCTGTTTCAATAATAGGCAATGCGGTAAGGGAACCACCGTTCAGTTTATCACTTAAATGGGTAGATCTTTCCAACAATTTGGAATGGAGGTAAAAAATATCCCCCGGAAATGCTTCGCGACCGGGTGGTCTTCTCAGTAATAAAGAGAGTTCGCGGTAAGCACGGGCATGGTGTGTCAGATCATCGTAAACAATGAGCACATAACGCCCCTTTTCCATAAAATACTCTGCAATGCTCGTCGCGGCATAGGGAGCTATATATGATATGCCCGGGGAATCATTTCCTTCGGCTACCACTACCACAGTATATTCCATGGCACCTTTTTCTTTCAGTTTGTCAATGACTTTTGCCACCGCCGAAGCTCGTTGCCCAATAGCACAATAAACGCACAGCACATTTTTATCATGCTGGTTGAGAATGGTGTCAATAGCAATGGCCGTTTTCCCGGTCTGTCGATCACCCAGTATTAATTCACGCTGGCCGCGCCCAATGGGAATTAATGCATCAATCACCTTGATTCCTGTCTGTAAAGGAACAGCGACTGCACTTCGATCCATGACGGCAGGTGAAGGTCTCTCAATAGGCAAACGTTTGCTATAAACAATAGGGCCTTTATTGTCTATTGGTTGTCCTAAAGGATCAATCACTCTCCCAATTAATGCATCACCTACAGGGATATCCATCACCCGACCGGTACGGGCCACTTCATCTCCGGCTTTCAATGCAGAATCTTTGCCTAAAAGAATGACACCTATTTCATCTTTGTCTAAATTATAAGCAATGCCAAAAAGCCCTTCTTTAAATTTCAGTAATTCTTCAAATCCCACACCGGGCAGTCCTGAAACTTTAGCAATTCCTGTGGATACACTTCTTACATGTCCAACTTCACGGGCTTTGATAGCGAATGTGAAATTTTCTATTCCCTTTGTGATTCGGCTGAAAGTGCTACTCACGACAGGATCTCTTTCAATTGCTGACATCTGCTTTTTTCTTCGGCTTTGGATTAGGTTTCTCTTTCATTTTTCCTGAGATATTCTGTTCCAGCGCATTGAGGTATTCTGAAAAACTCCAAGCTACTTTAAAGCCAGTGGTGGAAAGTTCAATCCCACTTATTAATCCGGGCTCTGTTTTAAACTGAAGTTTTGTTTTCGTCTCGAGTAGGTTACTGACCACCTCATTTATTTCATTTTGTTGTTTTAGAGGGAGGTCAAAGGCACTTTTCACTAAAATGGAATCAGGATGAGATTTGAATGCATTGATAAACTGTTGCTTCTCATCTTCTTTTGATGCTTTTAAGTGTTTAATGAAGGTGTTAGCGGATTGCTCTTCCAAACTAAGAGAAGCAATAGATGCAAGTGCTTTCCGAGTGATGTCAAAAACTAGTTTTTGGGTTTTTTGAGCAATCGTTTTATCCTCTTTGTCTTGTTCTTCTTTTGCAGCTTTTTTCATTTTTGAAATCAGATTCTTTGCATCTGACTTTGCTGCTTCAATCAATTGGTTTTTTTCTTTCGCGGCTTCGACCACAACGGTATCCATCAAACCTTTTTTCTGCTTGTCAAAATCATCATTCTTCTTTTGGAAAACCTCCTTTTCTTGCTGAGCAGCTGCTTTTTTATCATCCGCATCCTTCAATTGATCCATGATTTTTTTCTCCCGCTCATTGACTGCATTGAGGATAGGCTTATACAAAAACCTTTTGAGCAACCAGACCAGAATCAGGAAATTAATCAGCTGTGCAACTACGGTGAACCAATTGATGTCCATGGTGACTTAATTAGCTAAGACATAATTCCAAAATGGATTGGCGAAAATCAGAATCATCGAAAGCACAAAGCAGTAGATCGCTGTGGATTCGATCATGGCCAATCCCACAAACAGGGTTCTGGTAATTGTCGGAGCAGCATCGGGCTGTTGCGCAATTGAACTTAAGGCTGAGGAAACTGCCCGGCCTTCGCCAATAGCAGGCATCATAGTGCCAAAAGTGGTGGTAACACCTGCGGTGATTATTGATGCGATGGCAATTGTGGTTATACTATCCATAGTGATTTTATTGAGTGGTTATTACGTTTGATTTCGTTTTTTCTCTTGAATTACGCACCGCTGCAGCAATATAGACAGTGGCTAAAATGCTGAAAATATAGGCCTGAACCGTTCCCGTGAGTAAACCGAGCAAGTTCATGATGACAGGAAAAATAAAAGGAGAAATGCTTAATAGGATCGCTACGATCATTCCTCCGCTCATTATGTTGCCGAACAATCTGACTGCCAAAGCCAGGGTTCGGGAAATCTCCCCAATAAGATTAAATGGAAGCATGATCCAGGTCGGCTGAAGAAATGACTTCATGTAACCCCATACACCACTCTTGCTGATGCCATAAAATGGAACTGCTAGAAATACTGATATTGCTAAAGCTGTAGTGGTGGAAAGTGATCCGGTAGGGGGTCTATATCCTGGGAAAATTATACAGAAATTGGAAGCAAAGATGAATAAGAACAACGTCCCGATAAATCCAATGTATCGCTCTGGTTTGCTAAGTCCCACTTCCTCGATTTGGGCATTGATACCAGTTACTATCATCTCCAGAAAACATTGCCAGCGGGAAATCTGAATATCTGATTTTAGCTTTCGGGTAACCAACCAGGACAAAACTACCAGCAACAGCATGATGCCCCAAGTAGTGACAAGGGTAAGGTTGATAGTAATAAAACTATACTGCCAGAAGATGGTCTGATCAGGGCTAAGCTCCATGGATTTTTTCCTTTTTCAGTTGGGTTTGTTTTGAGTCAAGTGATCTAGTGAAATGAATAACAGCGAATCTGGCTACTATAAAACCCAGCAGACAAAGTAATAGGTGCTGCCAGTGATCCGCACCTACAACATAGAATCCAAGGAGGGTTATACTTATACGAAGGATAAAACTTATGAAAATCCAAAGGGCTGGTGTTTTAGCGAATACTGCCTTCTTTACAGTAAACCAAAGCCCAGCGAAGAATAAAATCCCTAAGGCAATTCCTGCCACAAACGCTATAATTATTGATGTCGTTTCATTCATCGTTTTCCTCGTTATTTTTATGAACTTCTTTATCTTCCTTTAATATCCAAGACCATGCAATGATGCTTCCTGCAATGATACCTGTGGTCAATAGGGTTAAGGTCCAGGAAAATGATTGCGGGTAGCTCTTGTCCAGCCATATCCCCAATGCAGCGCCTAGTAAAGCTGGAACTGCCACAGACCAACCTACCATTCCCATCATTCCTAATCCAAACCAAACGCCATTTTTCTCTTTTAGCGCTCTCAGCTTCCGTTTCTCTTTTTTAGCGACCTCTTCGCTAAAAGTATTCTCGTCGTTACTAGTTGTTTCGGGCTCCATGTCAATGGTTTCGAAATTTGTCGAAGCTGTAGATAAACCCTCTTTCAAGTTTAGCAATTACTGTTTTTGCTTCCCGTGCATTCTCCTTCCGGTTTTTAAACTCGTTTTTTACCAAATCTCCGAGTTTTCCCAAATCTGCTCCCCCAATGGCATTTCGCACAGATACTAAAACCTCCGAACCTGCTTTTACCATCACACCTTCATCCACAGCCACGTAATGGACACTTTCAGTTTCATAGCTTAAAATGCCTGGTACCAAAGCTGCAACGCAATCCAGTCTTTGTGGTAATAGTCCATAAGAACCTTCGCTGGTTTCCATCACCACTTGCTTGACATCTTTGATGTCAGCAAACACTTTGTATGGAAGAAGAATCTTGAGGTTCATAGTTGGGTTACTTTGATGTTATTAATCACTCAATACTTTTTCTTTAGCTGCCGTTTTCACGTCAGGTTTCTCAGTTTGAGTAGTTTCTTTTTCGAGTTTCGTCACTTCATCTATGGTTCCGATCATGTAAAATGCGCTTTCTGGATAGTCTTTAAATTCATCTGTCAAAATCCGTTCACATCCTTCCAGAGCATCCTTCAGGCTGACTTGCTTTCCTTTGAGGCCACTGAATTGCTCGGTTGCGAAAAAGGGCTGTGTTAGAAAACGTTCCAGCTTCCTGGCACGATTCACCACATTGCGATCTTTCACCGATAATTGCTCCATACCTAGCATGGAAATAATATCCTTTAATTCTTCGTATTGCGCTAGTGTTTCCCGTACCTGCTGCGCCAGTTTGTAATGTTTTTCTCCAATAATTCCCGGAGTGCACATTTTTGAATTAGACTGTAATAAGTCAATGGACGGGTATAATCCTTCGCTTGCTTTTTTTCGTGAGAGGGCAATGGATGCAGACAGATGGGAGAAGGTGTGAACAGCAGCAGGGTCTGTCAGATCATCAGCAGGCACATAAACTGCCTGAATGGAGGTAATAGCCCCCGAATTTGTATAAGCAATGCGCTCTTCTAGCTCGGCAAGTTCCGTTCCCATAGTTGGCTGATACCCCAGACGTGAAGGCATTTGCCCCATTAATCCAGACACCTCCATTCCGGCTTGGATAAAGCGAAAAATATTATCGATTAATAGTAATACATCGCGATGCTCATCATCTCGAAAATACTCAGCCATAGTGAGTGCAGCATGTCCTACTCGAAAGCGAGCCCCGGGGGGCTCATTCATTTGCCCAAAAAGCATGACCATGTCTTTTAGCAGATCCGCATCTTTCATAGTGTTATAAAGCTCATTTCCTTCACGGCATCGCTCACCAATACCGCAGAACATACTTACACCATGGGTATGACCTACCATGTTATGGATGATCTCGGTTAGCAAAACAGTTTTGCCAACTCCGGCACCTCCAAATAATCCAGCTTTCCCACCCTTTTCCAAAGGAATTAATACATCAATTGCTTTGATACCTGTCTCAAATATTTCTGATTTGACGGCTCTTTGTGATAGGGGTGGAGGAGATTGGTGAATATTGCGCCGTTCTCCCTTTGGAAGTGGCTCAAGATGATCGATGGTATTCCCAAAAACATCGAACATTCGACCAAGAATATTATTCCCTACAGGAACGGTTAGTTCTGTCCCCTCGGTTTCCACCACCATTCCTCTGGTCAAACCCTGTGTCGGGTTCAATGAGATAGCACGTACATGATGATCATCCAGTTGGGTATAGACCTCCAAGTGTATTTGCTTTTCCCTTCCCGTAAATAAGACAGAATTGATAGCCGGCAGATGGTCTTGAAACCATACATCCACCACGCTTCCGCGTATGCTGGTTACTTTACCGATGTTTATGTCTTTTTTCACTTCGATAAGGTTTTTCCCGATACTGGTTTTATGTTTTAAACCTATATGGAAAGTAATTGGGGTGTGTATAGCAGAGATTTTGATTTAGGTGACTGAAAATTCTCCTAGTCACGATTCCCTATTTAATACGGATTTATATATTCCCCACAGAATTATATTTTTCGAGGTATGTTAATGAATTAAAAATTCATTAACAGGTAAAGTTGAACTATGTCTTGGACTATAATATTATAAAATCAGCTCTTAGATTTATGTTTTTTCCATATTTTATCCGAAAAAATGGACGAGATTCATGTCGTTTCCTGTGGGATCTAACATGAAGTTCCCAAATCTGAAAGTTTAAACCTAAATCGTTTTAATCAGGTAATGGATTCTCTAGATGTAGTTATTGTTTGCTATTTCTAGAGGATAAACACGTGAACTTAGCCCCCTTTTTCTTTCGGTTTTAATCTCTTGTAAAAAAGGAAATTTATTAATTTTATTTACGCGTTCACGATCAATCAATTCCTCCAAACAGATTCTTTTTTGATTTGTATTGTATTTTGAGGGATAGATGCCTTCAATTTTATTAAAAGTATAGGAAAAATGGGCGAGACTACTGAAATGTAACCTGAATGCGATTTCACTCATATTTAGCTCATTATAAGAAATGAGCTCCTTTGCCTTCTCTATTTTATATAATAATAAAGAATGACTAATGGAGACGCTCATTTTCTGTGAAAATACATTTGCTAAATATTTATAATTGAGCTTAAGTTTTTTTTCTAAGTAGCTTGAGAATTTTGATTCTTTAATTTCTAAGTTAATATCTAAAAACTCTATTATTGACATCTTTATTCGCTCTGTCAGAACAGATTTTTTATCTTCTATTATATCAAGCCCGGAGTTTCTCAGCTCTTTCTTCAAAAGTATTTTTTTCTCCTGTGTTAATATTTCATTCAGTGTAGCTTCCCCTAGAATTACATTCCGATAGGTAATGCCTAATTTATCCAACTCCTCCCTTACCTTCAAGATGCAACGTAAGCTTACCATATTCTTAATGTATATTTTCATGATTCAATTAAGTTTAAAATGGATATCAAAATCTGATCTTATAAAGGAGGGACGGTCCTCAGAAGCAAACTGGTAATTCTTCTGTGAGATGATTTTAGCCATGTAGTCCTACATTTCTGTTTGATTCCAGTAAAGGTTTCTTGCTGCTAAAACTTTCTGATTCAGTGAAGGAATTCCCAATTCAAAAGAATTAGAGCAAAATTGAATTAACTTATTTTTTTTCAAAAGTATCTTCAGGCCGCTGTGATAAAGCTGGAAACCATTCGATTAATGCCCTTCTAATAAATTAACTAATTGCGTAACTAACAATCATTAAATTTAAAATTTTGTCAGTTTAACTTAGATGACGAAGATCATGCAATGCCTTGAATTTTATCATCAAAGTGGAAGTACAAGGCATTAATTGTTCCTAACTGCTTAAATAACTGGACCAGTTTTGTTGCCTAAACTAGGAACA
>JAFMBQ010000220.1 GCA_017858365.1 Algoriphagus sp.
TTTTTAAGTGTTGACACTGAAGGGAATGAGCTTGAGATTTTAAGAAGTATTAATTTTGATAGGGTTCCTTGTAAAGTAATAGCAGTAGAGAATAATTATAAAACAATTGAAATTGAAGAATATTTAAGTAGATGGGGTTATAAAAAATTGATAAGGTTAGGTTGTGATGAACTATATATTTTGAAATCAGAGCTTAATCTTTTAATTAAATTGAAAACTCTTTTTTGGAAAATTAAGGGAAGATTAAAACTTCATAAAAAGGGACTTGAAAAAAGGATAAGCGGTTTAAGGGTTTAATGATTGTTAAGATAAAATTTGTGGATTTTTTCACTGGTTTTGATCAAACCTATAATGGTATTTACATTTTGCTTTCTAAGTTTTTTAATTTGGAGATATCTGAAGATCCTGATTTTATTTTTTATTCTGTTTGGGGAAATAGGCATTTAGAATATTCCTGTACGAAGATTTTCATTACAGGAGAAAATGTGCGCCCCAATTTTTTTCTTTGCGATTATGCCCTAGGTTTTGATTTCTTTGACAAGGAAAACTACCTGAGATTGCCTTTATATGTTTATTGGAAAAGCTTAGACTATAAGAGATTAATTTTTCCAGAGTTCAAAAATATCATAGATAACCATGAAAAATCTAAATTTTGTTGTTTTGTTGTCTCTAATCCAAAATCATTTAAACGAATCAATTTTTTTAAAAAATTGTGCAAATACAGAATCGTAGATTCAGGAGGCAAAGTGGAAAATAATATAGGATATTTAGTTTCCGATAAATTGGAGTTTATGAGTCCTTATAAGTTCATGATTGCTTTTGAAAATAGCAGCTATCCTGGATACGTCACTGAAAAGATTTATGAATGTTTTTATACTAATACAATCCCGATTTATTGGGGTAGTCAAACTATTACGATGGATTTTAATCCAAATAGGATCATTAACAGGTTAGATTATAATTCTGATGAAGAGCTAATTGAAAGAGTTAGGTTTTTGAATGAAAATCAGGAAGCATATTTGGAGTTTATTTCCCAACCGGTTTTTAATAACAATGAGCCTAATTCGTATTTAAGAGAAGAAAATATTCAGATGTTTTTCAATAAAATTTTCACTGGTGCTACAAAGACAAAATCCATAGGTGCCAAAAAGAATATAGGTATTGCACTTAGGATGATTAGAAATTTTTATTCTAAAAATTTTAGAAAATCATTTAGATGAGTCTCCCTACTTTTTCCATAATTATTCCATGCTACAACCAAGGCCATTTTTTGAAGGACTGCCTAAATTCAATTCAGGAACAGAAAATTAAAGATTGGGAAGTTTGGGTTGTAAATGATGGCAGCGAGGATAATACAGCTCAAGTGGCTCATGAATTCTTGGAACGTAACTCTAAAATTCATTACCTATACCAGACCAATCAAGGTCTTTCGGCTGCACGAAACGCCGGAATGAATCAAGCTCAAGGGCATTTCCTTATTTTTCTGGATGCCGATGATTGGCTGGAGACTGATTTATTTAGTAAATACATCGAATTGATTTCATCAAATCCTGATTTTCAATTATTTCGATGTGGATATGCTTATTGGGATCATCCAGATGGTTATTGTTTCCATACACATAATCCAAGTGGTAAAGGAGAAATCTTTCCAGAAGTTTTGACTCAAAATATTGGCCCTTGCCACTCGATTTTGATACAGAGGGAATTTGCCCAAAAACTCGGAGGATTTGATGTTAAGTTGAAAAGTTGTGAGGATTGGGATTTTTGGATACGTGCAGGAAGGGCTGGAGCGAAATTTTTTTCAATAAATGAAGTTTTGGTTGCTTATCGATATGTCTCTCATAGCATGAGCAGAAATCCCAGAATAATGTACGAGTCTTTAAGTGAAGTTAGCAGAAGGGTAGGTCAAACTGATGATAGGCTTCCTGAATCTTCACCTTTCAAGGAACCTTATACTCTTAACTATTCTAGCATCCAAAAGAAGCATCTTCTTCCATTTCTAGGTTTGCTTATTCAACAAGAAAAACTCCCGGAAGCAATTTCTTGGTATTTGGAAGAAAAGTCAATTTGGAATTGGGAAATAGATATAGAGGATTGGAATCAAATGAGTTCCTACCTTACTTGGAGATATTTCCTCAATAAGAAAGATTGCCAAACTGTTTTGAAAAAAATAAGACCTAAACTCCTTGATTTTTTTAATGGACTTGGCTATTCAAATAAAGATTCTATTCGCATTTCAAGTCTTATACTTTCCCCTCAATTGAAAAAATGGAATCATTTTCGGTACGGAAGAATTCTAGGAGCCTTGGTTAATAGGTTGATGTTTTCTACTTAAGGTTATTAGATTTCAAGTTTGGTATAATCCTAAATAAATGATTGATTTTAAAGTTTCAGTTATTATACCAGTCTATAATGTTGCAGAATATATAAATCAGGCTGTACTATCTGCGGTAAATTTGCCTGAGGTCGGCGAAATAATCTTGGTGGAGGATGGTTCTCCTGATGAATCTTTGGCAGTTTGTATAGCGTTAGAAAAGCAATTTGAAAAAATACGATGTTTTCAACATCCTAGTGGGATAAATAGGGGAATTAGCGCAAGCAGAAATTTGGGAATAGGGAAAGCCGTTTACCCATATATTGCATTTTTGGATGCAGATGATTGGTATTTACCTCTCCGCTTTATTAAGGATAAATTAATTTTTGAGAAAATGAGTTTTGCTGATGCTGCCTATTCATGTGCAATATTAGAAGAGCATTTGGGGAATAATGATAGAAGATATGGGATTAGAAGTGACCCTGGGTTTGCTTTTAAAGAAGGGGATTTGCCCTATGACTTCTATAAAAGGAAAATAATATTAAATAGAGTACTTTTTCATACGAATACCGTAACCCTAAAGCGCGAATTTTTAATTAAAGATAAAATTTTCGACGAGAGACTTCGATTGCATGAAGACACAGAATTGTGGAATAGATTGATCAGAAGGGGTGTTTTTATTGCGGCTGAATGGGAAGACCCTGTTTCAGTAATCAGGAGGCATGGAAAAAATAATATCACTTCAAGAAATATTGATACCCACTTAAAAATGATGGCTATCCAAATTGATAACATTGGTTTGGATAATCTTTATGATTTTGAAGTCAATATTTTCTATAAAAGAAGCCTTAGAGAAAAGAGCAGAATATTTAAAAATCATTGGATCAGAAGAATTAATTATTTTAGTTCTTTTGCCTTGAAAAGATTTCAAAAAAAGGAATTTTTAAAGAAACTCAGAGATAGCTATGCCTTTGCCTAGTGAGATTCTTCCTAATCTCCCTTTTCAAAGTATTTTGAACGTTGATCCTAGGTCTTACCATAAGCCTACTAGCAACGCAATTCTTTTTGTCGGAAAGTTGACCTATTCACCCAATTCGGAAGGGATTTCATGGTTTCTCAAGGAAGTTTGGCCTCAACTGTTATTGTCCAACCCTGGTATTCGCATGACACTTGTGTCGGTAACAAATCCTGATAACGTGCTTGCCAAATTGATAAAAGAGAGAATGGGTGTAACCCTTAAAATTAACATTGATGATTTAGACTCGGAGTATCAAGGACATAAAACTTGTATAGTTCCTATTTTCTCTGGATCTGGTAGTAATATCAAATTGACTGAAGCTCTTTATCATTCCCGTAAAGTAATCAGCACTCCTTTCGGCGCTCGGGGTTTCGAAGAGTTTGTTACTCCTGGTCTGATAAAATTGGCAGAGAGTCCTATAGGTTGGGTTAATGCTATTGAAAGCCAGTTGAAAGAAGAGGATAATGAGCACTATTTCATAGAAATGAACACTTATTTTTCGTTTGATAATTGGAGTAAAAAGCTTATCGATATTTTGAAATGAAACTATTGATATCGGTAATTATTCCTTTTTATAATTCGGAAGCAACTTTAGCCAGAACAATAGAATCTGTTCTTGATCAAGAATTTGAAAACAAAGAAATTATTCTCGTTAATGATGGCAGCATAGATGCATCACAAGCTATTGCTGAATCTCATCTTGAAAATCAATTTGTGAAAATTATAAACCAAAGGAATCAAGGTGTATGCACTGCTAGAAATAATGGGGCAAAAATAGCCAATGGACAGTTTTTGGTTTTTTTAGATTCGGATGATACTCTAGAAAAAGGTTTTTTAATTGAATTTTTAAAGCTAAAAGACTCATTCAATAATTATGATTT
The DNA here is from genome assembly GCA_017858365.1 of Algoriphagus sp. Classification (GTDB taxonomy): domain Bacteria; phylum Bacteroidota; class Bacteroidia; order Cytophagales; family Cyclobacteriaceae; genus Algoriphagus. The sequence goes on from JAFMBQ010000220.1 coordinate 4,214, forward strand.
GATCCAATTTGGAATCAGGATAATAAAAGGTGATCAGGTAAAAGAAATTTATCCAAAAAAGGGAGAATACTTTCCTAGAATTCCTGGAACATTTCTTATTCGAAAACTCTTTTTTAACTCCCTAGGCGGTTATGATGAAAGATTAAAATTTTCGGAAAATACAGAGTTTTTTCATCGAGCAGATTTGAAAGATATCAGAATCATTAATTTAGATACAATAAGTTTGAATTATCACGACAGTGAAAATGGAGGTAGTAAAAACCTCCAAAATATGATTGATTCGAATTTGATTATTTTAAATAAACATAAAGACACACTATCCTCTCATACCCAAAGGCTCTATCATCAAGTCATTGGCGTAAATCAGCTTCGTTTTCGTCGATTCTCAGAGGCAAGATTTCACTTGTGGAAAGCCTATTGGTTAAATCCTAGGAAATTTAAAACCTTTGCTCGATTTTCTATTTCTCTTTGGCCTTGGCTGGCTAGGAAAATCTATACTGAGAAAGTAAAAATCCAATGAGACTAGGAGGCTTTATAATCACGTATAATAGACCTGAAATTTTATTAATGACTATCATAGAAGTCTTTAATCAAAGCTATCCTCCCGAGCTTCTTTGGATAATTGATAATTCGGATAATATGGACACAAACCATGCTATTGCGAATTTATTAAATCCAAAAGTTCGATACTTTCGAATGGATTACAATGCTGGTCCTGCAGGAGCAGCTGCCAAAGGACTTGAACTCTGTGGAAAGGATGGACTTGATTGGATCTATTGGGGAGATGATGACGATCCTCCGCCTTTTAACTCTAGCTTTGAAAAGATTTTTAAATTATTGTCCGAAGATGTTGGGAACCTCAGGATTGGACAAATGGGTCTGGTTGGGCAGCGTTTTGATTCAAAAAAAGGGAAAGTGGTTCGGATCTCTGATGGAGAGTTAAAATCTCAGTCCTGGCTTGAAGTGGATACAATCGCCGGAGGCCAAATGAAAATTGTTTCTTCTGATGTCGTGAAGGAAGGGATATTGCCCAAACCTAATCTATTTTATGGTTTTGAAGAGTTGGATTTTGATCTGAGCCTGAAAAAGGCAGGCTTTAGTTCATTAGTTTATTCAACTGAATTCTTAGAAGTTCGAAAGAAGTATGGGAGATTAGGGTTTGATCGCCCTGTGTATTCAATAAAGGCTTCAAGCGAACTTTGGAGAGAGTATTATAGTACTCGCAACTTGCTAAGTATTCTAAAGAGGAATAGACTTTACTCCGGATATTTGTATTTTTTGGTTAAGAGCATGGCCAAGGGTTTGTATGGATTTCGATATGGCTGGGGATTTGGAAGTTTGAATTTTTTTATGATTTACAGAGGAATTATCCATTCAATCCTCAATAAAATGGGGCAATATTCATGAGACTTAAAGATATAACTGGGTTTTTATTTGAGTTTCTGTTTAACAAAAGCTTTGATATCAGGAAAAAGAAAGTTGTTCCGATTAACTATTTAACGCAAATAAATCGACTTAATTATAGCCTGGAAGAAGCTTCTTTACGTCATCTTTTTTCCAGTTATGATTTCGGGTTGGTTCTGGACATTGGTGCAAACCAAGGTCAATATTATCATCAGATTAGAAATGTACTTGGATACAAAGGATGGATTGTCTCTGTTGAACCTAATCCTAGTGACTTCGAAATCCTAAAGGTAAATGCAGGAGATGACCCGAAGTTCATCGCAATCAATCAGGCATGTGGTTCTTCAGTAGGTACAGTTACCTTACATGTCATGGAAGACTCCTCATTAAGTTCGCTTTACCTGGCCAATGATAACTTTAAGGACAGGTTTTTTTCGGATTTGTCTAATACCCGAGAAATCACGGCGGAGATGACAACGGTTGAAGCAATTCTAAAAAGTCTGGGACTAAAATGGCAGGGGGATATTTTTCTAAAAACTGATACCCAAGGACATGATTTGGAAGTAATGAAAGGATTGGGGAGCTATACTGGGACAATCCAAGCTATTCAATGTGAACAATCTGTAATTCCGATCTACGATTGTGTAAATGATTTTACTTCGATTAATAAATTCCTTAATCTTGAAAACTTTTACCAATTCTCTAGTACTCCCGTGTTGAGAGATAAAAAAGATCAATCCATCATGGAAATCAATGCCTTTTACATTCGGAAGATAGGGTGATTAATCCTAAAAAAGGAGAAGTAGAGTTTGCCTATTCTCTCATTTTGGTGACCTACAATCGAGCCGAAATTCTAGACAAGATTTTGGATTCGATAGAAGGATATGATTGGCAATACCTGAATCTGATTATTGTGGATAATAACAGTGAGGATGAGACTTCTGAAGTAATAGATCGATATCAGGAAAAATTAAAAGTCACATTGATCAAATCAAAAGAGAACCTTGGTCATGGGGGAGGTTTAGCATTGGCATTGGATTGTTTGATACATGCTGATCAAAAACCCGAATACCTTATTTTTCTGGAAGATGACAGTATTCCTGCAACAGAGTTGCCTGAAACCTTGATTTCCCAGATATCAAATTCAGAATACAGTTTGCTTTCACCGCTTGGGAGTATCGCCACCTTAGGTAAGCGCACGTTGATTTTTCCTTCCCCGGGAGAGATTAAGGAAGTAGATTTTGCAGTTTTTGATGGGGCAGTAATGAGATTCGAGGTAATTTCAAAAGTAGGGCTTCCTGTCACGGATTGGTTTATGATGGTGGATGATTACGAATATTGCTATCGGATCAAAGAAGCAGGATTTAAAATGGCAGTTATTCACAATGATTTTCATCAAATCCTTCATTTGGGTGCTGGTTCTGGGTTTACGGGTTCCTCACTTTGGAGAGGGTATTATCAAGAAA
>JAFMBQ010000007.1 GCA_017858365.1 Algoriphagus sp.
TTTTTACCTCTTGCGTTAGAGACGAGGAACCCACAAAGATTCCAATCAGTGAGGATCAAAAAATCTTGGAAAGTGCTAAAATTTGGTTTGGTCCGCAGGATGAATTTCAAATTCCTAATGCCTTAGACATTTCCTCAAGAGGTCGAGTTCAGACTAAGAAAATAAATTGGGATAATGCGATTATCCATGCCGGTGGAAAGATAATAGAGGTTCAGGTTGATTATAATTTTCATGCCGTACCTACAAGAGGTGAAAAATCAGAAAGTAAGATTGCTCAAAAGCAAAAAGACGCCTTTTATCGATTGATCCTGATTTCTGATGGCTTTGGCGGATATAAAAAGTCTATGTTAAAATTTTTCTCGGAAGAGTCAAAGGCCAAACAAAAAAACTTAACGGAGAATAGCTTTTTAAAATTAAGCCCTGATTATTCGGGTACAGTACGTTTGTTCACCTGGGATGAACAATTTTTACAAGGTTGGAATGTGGAAGATGGAAGAGTTGTGAAATATATTTCGCCAATCAATCAAAAAGGAAAAAAATCAACAATAAGTAATGAAAATCTCAGTCAGAACGGATGTTCTGGTTCTTTTGTGGAAGAATATTATTGCTATTATGATGGTAACATCCTCGATTGCACACTAATTTTTGTCATGGAATGTGAAGAAGAGCAGAATTATGACGAATCCCCTGAAGGTGGAGCAAATGATTCGCCTACTTGGTCGCAGAATAATTGGAATGGGTACTGGCCAGGAAATGGGAGTATACCTTTAGGAGATTTATTTTTTACAACTTTAACTCCAGATGATGATTATACTTATTCAGGAGAAAAAAGGCTAATACCCGAATTATTATCGCTCGGCAATGGAGAGAATGTAATAGTTGAGTTTGGAATTACTGAATCTGATAGAAAAAGTGCAAACCAAGAGGTTGCAGAACTTCTAATAGAAGGCTTAAAGTCGGCGCTCAAAAAAGCCAATTCGAACTTAGGGTCACATGAAAAAATTTTAAAAATTTATGTAGCAGCAACTACTAATGGGGGGCATGGTTCAACAAGTAATCATTATAACGGCACAGCGATTGATATTAGCCGTATTAATGGAGCCAAAATGGCGTTAACCGGAGTTACTAATCAAATAACTCAATTACAAATAGCAATGGATGATTTCCCCAATGTGAGAGAAAATTTCGGACCATCATTCAAACACAAGTTCTCCATAGAATCTAATAATTGGAATTATAATCATCCAGTAAAAGGTCATGGAGATCATATTCACTTTTCTGTAAGAAATTTAAACGAATAGCAATGAAAGTATATTTTCTCCTCCTACTATCTTTTTTCTTCCTTCAAATTGAATTTACCTGTACAGCTCAGGAAGCCAAAATTATAGAACTAACATCAGATGAGACAGCCAATTACCTATTAGCAAATATTACAGAGATCAATTATTCCTATCAGGAAGTTTTTAACAGGAGTTTCTTCGTAAATATCTATACCGTTAACGACTCAAAGGCGACTCCACTGGACTACTTTGAAGAGTACGATGGCATACTTTCCAGTATTCTTATTTCCATAATTCCGGATGGTGATTATTACAGTCAAAGCAAACTGTTTAAAATAGAAGGACTTGAAAACCCAAAAATTGTCAGCTTAAAAGAAAAAGAATTTCCAGAATTTGTTCTATCTGTCGAGTCAGGTCCAGTGAAAAATCGAAGAACTATTGAGTATAAGCTTTGGGGTTTTGACCAATAAATTCGACTAAATTCATTCAAGAGAACCGATATATTTAAGCTTTCTTACAACTCTGGCGGATATTGACTACAGCAGAGTGGACATAAGAAATTTACTAGGCTCCCACTCGGATCAATATTGCATTCTTCAATCCTCTTCTATTCGACGCTTATCCGGCCGATCCTGATACCATTGCTCGTCAAAAGTCTCTTTGATATCCACATCTGCCACCAATACTGAATAAACCATCCAGATAACTAGAAAGGGTCCAGCCAGAAAAATCAGCCAGATTAGAAATTGGCTAACTTCAAACTGAATCAGTGTCACAAAAAGTATCAAAATGCCGGTGACAATTCCGACAGCTAGTTCGTAATTCTTCATCTTTTTTGGGAAATTGTTTCATAGATTAAACTCGTCAGCGCCTTATCTTGTTATACCTCCAATGAAAGGATTCCGATTCTCCCAATTCGTACCCAATCAAGATCCCGAAAAGAATACTTTCGAGAACTTGCTCAATATATTTCTTCAACTCGTCACTATGACTGGAGGAGATGTCGCTGAGGCACTTAGCTGGCTGACTAATCTTGATAAGCGCTATAATATGACCAACCCAAATTATGGGATTGGAGACTTTATTGAGGACCTCAAGTCGAAGGGTTACATGACTGAGGAAAACCAAAAAGGTGAGTTCAAAATCACCGGAAAAGCCGAACAAACAATCCGAAAGTCGGCTTTGGAAGAAATTTTCGGGAAATTAAAACGTGGCAAATCCGGTCAGCATAAAACTACTCACTCGGGCGAAGGGGAAGAGCGGGGAACAGATCGAAGGCAATACCAATTTGGAGACAACCTCGATCAGATAGCCTTGACCGATTCCCTTCGCAATGCGCAAATCAATCACGGACTCTCAGGAGATTATTTGCTTACCGAGAGTGATCTGGAGATCAATGAAAAAGAATTTAAATCCCAGACCTCGACGGTACTAATGATTGATATTTCTCACTCCATGATTCTCTATGGGGAAGATCGCATCACCCCCGCTAAGAAAGTGGCGATGGCTTTGGCTGAATTGATCAAAACCCGTTACCCGAAAGATACTTTGGACATCATTGTTTTTGGAAATGATGCTTGGCAGATTGAAATCAAGGATTTGCCTTACTTACAAGTTGGACCTTACCATACCAATACGGTGGCTGGTTTGGAGCTCGCTATGGATTTACTCCGAAGAAGGAAAAACCCAAACAAACAGATTTTCATGATCACCGATGGCAAGCCTACTTGTCTCAAAGTTGGGATCAAATACTATAAAAATGCTTTTGGAATCGATAGTAAGATCTTGGCCGAAACGCTCAAGCTTGCCGCGCAGTGCCGTAAATTGAAAATTCCAGTAACCACATTTATGATTGCCTCCGATCCTTATTTGAAAGAATTTGTGAAAGAATTCACCAAAGTCAACAACGGTAATGCTTATTACAGCAGCCTGAAAGGACTTGGAGATTTGATTTTTGAAGATTACAGACGAAACAGAACGAAACGCTTTTAAGCAAATGGATTACAACAAACTGAAGACTACAGACCTACACAAAATAAAAACCCTTGGCCAATTGAAAGCCGCGGGCTATCAAGCCAAATCCATCAAAGAAGAACTCCGAGAGAACTTGATCCTCAAAATCAAAGCGAAGGAAAATGTTTTTGAAGGAATATGGGGCTATGAGGATACTGTGATTCCGGATATAGAGCGAGCGATTCTTTCCCGCCACAATATCAATCTCCTCGGACTTCGAGGGCAAGCCAAAACCAGAATTGCACGAATGATGACTCATCTGTTGGATGAATATGTTCCCGTGGTTTTTGGAGCTGAATTAAATGATGATCCAACGCAGCCACTGACTAGCTATGCAAAAGAACTCATCGAAGACAAGGGAGATGATACTCCAATTTCCTGGTGGCATCGCTCTGATCGCTACACTGAGAAGTTAGCTACGCCTGATGTGTCAGTTGCTGATTTGATCGGTGATGTGGATCCAATCAAAGCGGCTACGATGAAACTTAGCTATAATGATGAGCGCGTAATTCACTACGGATTGGTGCCAAGATCACATCGCTCGATTTTCGTGATCAATGAGTTGCCGGATTTGCAGGCTCGTATTCAGGTCGCATTGTTTAATATATTACAGGAAGGAGACATTCAGATTCGAGGTTTCAAACTGCGACTACCTTTGGATATCCAATTTGTATTTACAGCAAACCCAGAAGATTATACGAATCGAGGAAGTATCGTGACTCCGCTCAAGGATCGAATCGAAAGTCAGATCATCACCCACTATCCAAAAACGTTGGAGATTGGTAAGAAAATCACGGCTCAGGAAGCCAACTTGACTGGCAAACCAGTAGATCAGATTCATGTTCCAGAATTGATGAAAGACCTTATTGAGCAGATTGCGATTGAGGCGAGAGGTTCGGAGTATGTGGATGAAAAAAGTGGGGTATCCGCTCGATTGACGATTTCTGCATATGAAAATCTGGTTTCGGCTGCTGAGCGACGACTTTACATGAATGGAGAATCCAATACGGTAGTTCGAATCGCTGACCTGATTGGTGTAATTCCGGCCATTACTGGAAAGGTAGAATTGGTTTATGAAGGAGAGCAAGAAGGCGCAGGTTTAGTAGCTTACAATTTGATTGGAAAAGCGATCCGGACTCAGTTTGTGAATTATTTCCCAAGTCCAGAGCAAAAGAAAAAGGAGAAACAAGGCAATCCTTATGTGCTTCCTCTGGCCTGGTTTGGAGAAGGAAACGTGTTGGATATTCTAGCTTCCCAGCCTGATAGCACGTATAAGAAGGCTTTGCATGCAGTGCCAGGGTTAGCAGAAGTAGTCGCTCAACTGGTAAAAAATGTGCCTGAAAATGAAAAAGAGTTCTTTATGGAATTTGCACTTCATGGCTTGGCGGAATATTCCCAACTCAGCAAAAACATGCTGGATACTGGACTTCAATTCAAAGATTTGTTCAGCTCCATGTTTGATATGGGTTCTGGTAATGAAGAAGATTTTGAAGAAGACGACATGTAATTTATTTACGGGAGGTCTAGTCTTTTAAAAATGCCGATAAATGCAGGAGTTTTACCAGCTGCGTTTATTGGCATTTTCGTTCCATGGAATATATTTTTTAAGCTTTGGAATAGAGATTCGGCAATCAATTATAAAGTATTAGGTTATATCGCCAGCTAAGATTTCTGACTTTTGGACCAAAGATTATTGTTGCTTGAAGGTGATGATAAATTTTGTGCCCACATTAATTTTACTTTCCACTTCGATTTTCCCACCCATATTTATCACATGATTGTAAACTAGATAAAGGCCAACCCCTTTACCTTCAGAATTTTCACTTGATTTTTCATTGATTCCAAAAATTCTATCTTCCAAGTTTTCAGAGTCGAATCCTAAGCCATTATCCTCTGCAAACAGCTGTTTTTTATTTCCATTGATTTGAGTGTAGAATTTTAATTTCGAGGGTATACCAGGCCTTGAATATTTGATAGAATTACTCATGAAGTTTAAAAAGATGCTTTCAAGGTTGGCTTGATTAAATCGTACTTCTTTAAACGCAGAAAAATCTGAGCTTACTTCGGTTCTGGAATTGGTAATAAGTGAATTGATAGAAAGGCTCACTTTTTCAAGCGTAGCCTCTAGATTGATATCTTGCTTTTTCACACTAGAAGATTGGGTTTCTTTCAATAAATCCACGTGATTGTCAAGAGTGCTTTTAAGGTTATTTGCTGCATATTTTAATAAATCGTGAAGCTCTATTATTTCTGAGTCGTGTATGGAAATCGTGTCGAGCAATTCCAAGATTGACAACAAATTATTTACAGGAGATCTTAGGTCATGAGAGGCAGTAAAACTAAGCTGCTTCAAATTTTGATTTATTCTACTCGTCTTTTCGAGGAGTAAATTCCGTTCATTTTCTATCTGCTTTTTATGTGTGATGTCTTTCGCAATAGCAAATACTAGTTGCTTATCCTCGATGGGCTGTGACGTCCAAGATAACCAGATGATTTCTCCAGACTTATGGACATATCTATTTTCAAAATCAAGTAGGGGGGTGGAATTGATGATTTCGTTTCGAAACTCCGAAGTTATTTTTTGATCCTTAAAATAAATAAAATCATTTATTGGTCTTGAATAAAGCTCCTCAAAACTATATCCCAAAACGTTTGAAACAGCCTTATTGACTTTTTTGAAATAACCATCGTATCCTGCAATACACAATAAATCCGGCGTCAAATCGAAAAATTTTTCATATTCAAAAGGGTTATGATTCATATAATAGGTGTTCCTGCTTGAGTTTTCTTAAAGAGTTAAGGGCTTTAATTTGCGAATAAACCAATATTATTCTGATTCAAAATCTTTAATTTATCAGCACACCTATTCCGTATTAAGATATGGATATTAATCTCCTGACTCGCTTTTCACAATCTTGAATTAGTGGAGTGCCTGAATTACTATGTCCTGTACTGATTTACTAGCCAGAATAACATGTTACGCCTTAAATTTTTCCTGAAAAGCACCAGTTAATGTGGGAAAATCTATGACGATTTTTTTTATCCAATGCTGTACTGAAGGCCACATCTATAAATAGAAGACTTTAACTTTTTATTAATTAGCAGAAAAAAAAATTACCTCAAAAGAGTCAACCCAATTCCTATCAGTGCAGGTAATGCCTGCACCCAAAAGATTTTTTTGCTGGCAGTAAATGCTCCATAAACTCCTGCGACAAGAACACAACTAAGAAAAAATAGGGCAACTTGATCTGCCCATACCGGATCGGAAATCAAGAGAGACCAAATCAATCCGGCTACTAAGAATCCATTGTAAAGTCCCTGGTTTGCAGCGAGGGCCTTGGTTTTTGGAAATAGATCCGCCGGAAACTGTCTAAAAATACGTTTCCCTATTGTTTCCCATGCGAACATTTCGAAGTACAAAAAATACAGATGCAACCCTGCGACAAGGATAATGAGGATTTTTGAGGCTAGTTCCATGAGTTTCAATTTTAATGAATTTACATTTTTAACAAGATTTTCCAGTTATAGAGACTCCTTAACTTATCTTTGCCTTATGTCCAATATCCAGTTGCCAGCAGCTTTTGAAAGTCAAATGATTGATTTGCTTGGAGAAAAAGAGTTTGTGGAATTTAAAAAGGCGATCGATCTGCCTTCGAAAACTTCAGTTCGCTTCAACGAAGCCAAGCTTTCGGTAAAGGATTGGAACAAAACGCCAATCCCATGGTCTGAAAATGGCTATTTTCTTGAGAATAGGCCTTCTTTTACCTTGGATCCTAGTTTTCATGCAGGAGCATATTACGTGCAGGAAGCGTCCTCGATGTTTATTGATCACATTTTAAAAAGTATTGGAATTCCCCAAGGAATATATTTGGATCTCGCGGCAGCTCCCGGCGGTAAAAGCACCTTGCTTTCATCGTATTTGGGTTCGGATGGACTACTCGTAGCAAATGAAGTGATTCAATCACGCGCTCAGATTCTGAAAGAGAATATCGTAAAATGGGGCTTGGGTAATACCATTGTCACCAATAATGACCCGGAGCACTTTACTCCACTAGAAGGGTTTTTTGATATGGTCTTAGTGGATGCTCCATGCTCTGGGGAAGGGATGTTTCGCAAAGACCCCGAAGCCAGAAATGAATGGTCTCTGGATCATGTGGCCCTTTGTGAATTGAGGCAAAAGCGCATTATGGACCAGGCGGGTTCATTAGTCAAGGGAGGAGGTTATCTGATCTATAGTACCTGCACCTTCAATGAGAAGGAGAATGAGGACATGATTCGGTTTTTAACTTCAGAGTTTTCCTATGAACCCGTTCGAATTGCACTCGATCCAAGCTGGAAAGTTCGAGAAACTGAAGTTGATTCGGATGGCAAGGTTTTTTTTGGATATCGATTTTTCCCCCATCTGATGAATGGAGAAGGGTTTTTTATAACCGTTCTTCAGCGCTCCGAAGATGCCTATATCCAAGAGCCAAAGCGCGCCAAAGATTTCAAACATCACTATCTGAAAGAAATTTGGGATCGTGATTCTGCGGAACTTGATCGTGAATTGGGTTTTGAGGAATCTGGAAAGTACTATACCCTTAATGATTCATACTTCCGAATTTCAAAAGATTGGAATCTCCACTTTCAAAAGCTTTCCCAACATTTGAGTTTGAAATATTTTGGAGTAGAGTTGGGGAAAAAGCAAAAGACCAGTTGGATACCAAATCACGAGTGGGCTTTGTCTCTTCTTCCGAAAAATGATTTTCCCAAACAGGAATTAACTGAGTCAGAAGCGTTGGAATTTCTTAGAAAAAATGATTTTGAGATCAAAGATTTGCCTATAGGTTGGGTGCTGATGACTTATCAGAATCTCCCGCTAGGTTGGATCAAAAATCTTGGAAATCGAATCAATAACTACTACCCCAAAGAATGGCGGATACGAATGTGAATTAATTTTTCATTTTTGAAGGATTCAATCGAGAATCAAAACCATATGTTTATTAAATATCATTCGGTTTCACTCGATAAATTTTCATCCTATTTCCCAAAATGACTCTTCTTTGTTCTGTTTTGTAAGAATTGAGAGTTGGTTCAATTTGTCCGATGAAAGGATCTTTAGGCAAGCGATCTAATAAAGTTGCAATTTAATTTGAGGTAATTTCCAGTTTATAAAGGTAAAAACACAACCCTCTAAAAAGTGAATCCAAAGCAGCTTAGGTTATTAAGACTTTCGCAATCTCATTTTTTGAAAAATGTATCTTTTAGAAGTTCCAACTTCAATCAACTCACTTTTCCTGACTTAAACTGGTTATTTTCTCTGCTCTAAGTTGAAATTCAGGAGCACTTTCAAAACCAGCGCTTGGATTCGACTTTCCATAACTCGAAACTTTGCTTTCAGTAAATTCTTGAATAGTCTGAAGTAACTCTCCGCTTGCTATAACCTCAATAATATGAAGGAATTCTGTTTTTAGCGTTTCCCTTTTGATAGCTTAAGTCAAATTCTTACTTAAACTTATACCCCCATTATTTCTCCTCCTCAGTCCAAGTATACACTTCATCTTCAAGGTAATTAGGATAGATTTTTCGATGCTGCTTTTTTACCTGTGCTATAAGTGATTCCCGAAATCCTTCCACGTTGGTACCGCTGGCCGCAGCCATAAACACGGGCTTTATTCCAGTTTTCTTTTCATATGCCTCAGAAAGTGATTCGAAATCCAGGTAGTTAGCCTCTTCAAGCTCCAACTCCGTCATTTGCATACTTTCTTCCTCGCTCGGCATGGTCTCTACTAGGTCAATCTTGTTGAAAACCAACAGAATAGGTTTTTCTCCAGCCTTTATTTCGTTTAGGGTCTGGGTCACCACTGCAATATGGTCTTCGAAGTGAGGATGAGAAATATCTACCACATGAATTAAAAGATCAGCTTCTCGAATCTCTTCTAATGTGGATTTAAATGATTCAATTAAGTGAGTAGGCAGTTTTCGGATAAACCCAACTGTGTCAGAAAGCAGAAAAGGAACATTTTCAAAAACCACTTTTCGTACCGTAGAATCCACTGTGGCAAAAAGCTTGTTTTCCGCCAAAATATCTGTCTTAGTAATCAAGTTCATCAGGGTGCTTTTACCCACATTGGTATAGCCCACTATCGCTACACGGACGATACCTTTTCTACCTTTACGTTGGGTTTCACCTTGTTTTTCTATTTCGAGTAGTTTTTTCTTGAGTAGGGTGATCCTATTTCGAATATCTCGCTTATCTGTTTCGATTTCCTTTTCACCGGACCCACCTCGCGTGGTTGTGCCACCTCGCTGCCGTTCCAAGTGAGTCCACATATTAGTTAATCTTGGAAGTAGATATTGAAATCTTGCTAGCTCAACCTGAGTTTTTGCTTGAGCTGTCTGGGCTCTACTGAGGAAAATATCCAAAATCAATAAAGATCGATCATAGATTTTGACTTTAAGTTCGTCCTCCAAATTTCGCATTTGGGAAGGCGATAGATCATCATCGAAGATGACCATATCCACTTCGAAATGCGTGATGTAAGAAAGTATTTCGGCTAATTTACCAGATCCGACAAAAGTCTTGATATCAGGCTTTTCCATTTTTTGGGTAAAACGATACACCGTTTTTGCCCCTAAAGTTTCGGTAAGAAATGCCAATTCATCTAAATATTCAGCTGTGACCACCTCGCTTTGGTATTGTCGAATTATACTGACAAGAACTGCAGTTGGCTCTTTTACGGAGGTATCGTGTAGTTTTTGGAGTTTTCTTGAAAATTTACCCATTCGTATTCTTTTCTTTTGTAATGCATTCGAAGCAAAAACCGTTCGGTTTTTCTGAATTTCTTCTCAGGCGTTTAAAACAAAATTTTGTTAAAAATCCAAAGAGATTGAGTAAAGTTCGTCATATTTCAACACAAATGGTTAGGATAGTCTATTCCTAGGTGGTTATTTTGCCATATTATTACCCAATTCCTAACGTTTTTAAAAAATGGCGCAGTTAGTTCAAACACCTATTACTGGTGTTTTAGAGATTTTTCCAAAAAAATTTCTTGACAAAAGAGGATATTTCTTTGAATCCTACCGCGATGATTGGTTTGATGATCTAGACCTAGATCACAGATGGATTCAAGACAATCAAAGCTTTTCAGCTGCAGGAACCCTAAGAGGACTTCACTTTCAGCGAGGAGAATTTAGCCAAGCCAAATTAGTACGAGTGATTCAGGGTTCTGTTCTTGATGTTGCTGTAGATTTAAGATTAGGATCACCTACGTTTGGACAATGGTACTCGACCATTTTGGATGCTGATAAAAGTAACATTTTATATGTTCCTAATGGATTTGCACATGGATTTGCTGTTTTGGAAGATGCGATATTTGTATATAAATGTTCTAATTATTACGATAAAACTAGTGAAGGTGGAATTTTATGGAGTGATCCTGAGTTAGCAATTGATTGGGGTGTAGCCAAGCCACTCGTTTCGGAAAAAGATGAACTTTGGCCGACATTAAATGAATTTAGACTAGTAGAGGGAGGATTATAATGGGGATTTTGGATTTTTTGAGGGGGAAGCCGGACCAGATTGAAGCGCTCGACTTGAGTTGGCTTGAGGTAGATATGCACTCTCATTTAATCCCTGGAATTGATGATGGATCAAAGTCTATGGAAGAGTCTCTTGAACTTATCAAGAGGTTGTCTAGCTATGGCTTACAAAAGATCATTACCACCCCGCATATTATGTCAGAGTATTACAAAAATACTCCCGAAATCATCTCAATGGGGTTAGAAGATCTTCGCAAAGCAGTAAAAGCTGAAGGTATTTCCATTGAAATCGAGGCTGCGGCTGAGTATTATATGGATGAGATTTTTCTTGAAAAAATCAAGGATGGCAAGAGCTTGTTGACATTTGGCGAAAATTATATTTTGGTTGAGACAGGATTTATAAATAAGCCCCAGATGTTATTGGAGACGATGTTTCAGCTGGAAATGGCCGGTTATAAACCGATTTTGGCCCATCCCGAGCGCTATCAATATTTACTCGCTGACAAGGGATTATTAGAAGATCTGGTCGACCGAAATATTTTATTTCAAGTCAACCTCCTTTCACTTACCGGATTTTATTCCAAGCCAGTCAAAGATTTTGCAGAAAGCTTATTGGAGCGTGATTTAGTTAAGTTTCTTGGAACTGACTGCCACAATGTACGGTACTTGGATATGCTTGAAACGCTTCCGAAGCATAAATCCTATTCCCAAATCAAGCAAGTCAGTTGGATGAATACTTCGCTCTGACCGGATCGATATGAAAATTCTGATTACGGGCATCACGGGGCTATTTGGAAGCTATCTAGCGAAGGAGTTTTCAAAACATGGTGAAATTCATGGATTAATCCGCGCTAGTTCCTCAAAGAGACTTACTGAAGATTTTGATTTTCCGGTGATCTGGCATGAAGGTGATCTTTCAGATTTGGACTTTCTAGATGAGATTCTTGGCGAGATCAATTTGGTGATTCATGCAGCGGGTTTGGTATCTTTTGATGAAAAGGATGAAAAAAGGCTTTACCAGACGAATGTTAAAGGCACAACCAACTTGGTCAATGCGATGCTTTTAGCTGGAGTCAAAAACTTGATCCATGTAAGTTCTGTATCCGCAATAGGTAGAAGTGCAGAACTTAAAGAAGTGGATGAAAATTTCAAATGGACAGATTCACCACAGAATACGGCTTATGCTAATTCTAAATATTACGGGGAATTGGAAGCCTGGCGTGGTGAGCAGGAAGGTCTGAAACTCATGGTGGTCAATCCTTCGATCTTATTGGGCAAGGTAAGCGACGATCGAAGCAGTACTGATATTTATCATTACGTTCTGGAAAAAAACAAGTACTACCCCATTGGGTCTATCAATTACATCGATGTGAGAGATGCCGCTAACCAAACCTTCCAACTCTATGAAAAAGAAGCTTGGGGAGAAAGATTCATTTTAAACAAAGAGTCGATTTCCTATCGGGAATTTTTTCAAACTATGGGAATGGTATTTGGAAAGCCAGGCCCTACCAAAGCCATTAATTCTTGGCTCTTGGGAACGGTCGTTTTCTTAAATGCAGCGCTTCGAAAACTTGGATTGAGCAAAAGTCCTTTAAATAAGAAAACAGCGAAATTAGCTCAACAAAGCATATTTTTTAACAACAACAAAACTACTCGTCTATTGAAATACAAGTACCGAGAGTTGACTGAAACATTTCACTGGGCCAAGTAAACTTATTTGAAAGCATTGGGGTTAGTTATACTCAAGAATTTACCGCACGTTAAATTTTCGAAAAGAGTTAAAAAATTAACAAGGCCAGATTTTGAGAGAAAAAATTATTTGGTAACTTATGTAAACCTTAATGCATTCGAATGACAGGAGATCATGAGCATGATTGGGAAAATGATAAAAAGCTAGTCGAGCGATTTGAAAATTCCCTGAAATCCAATCTGGATCTATATTTTGAAGAAGAGGAACTGGAAGACATCATCCGTTTTTACTTCGATCAACAAAAATTTCTTAAAGCGCTAAGAGCTTCTGAATACTGCCTGGAGAAATTCCCTTTTTCCGTAGAAATTAAATTGCTCAAGGCCCAATGCCTAATCTTCAATGACGAATTAGAAGAAGGCATGGGCATTCTTGAAAATATCAACAATATTTCTCCGAATAATGAGGAAATTATTCTGGCACTGGCTAACGCCCATATTTTAGAAGGAACTCATCAAGAAGGGATTGATCTTCTAGAGCGTTTTTTACCACTTGCTGAGGACAAGGCAGAAGTTTATTATTCACTTGGCAATCTCTATCGGATTCAAAGCAAAAATGACAAGGCTAGTTATTATTTCAAGGAAGCTGTAAAACTTCGGATTAACCATGAAGATGCCCTTTTTCAGCTAGCGATGATTACTGAGGAAGAAGGCTCTTTTGATGAAATATTAGATTTCTATCAAGAGTTTATCGATCAAGATCCTTACAGTGCTGGAGCCTGGTATAATCTAGGTGTAGTATATAATCGGTTGGGGAGATTTGAAGATGCTATAAAAGCATATGAATATACGCTGCTAATAGATGATGCTTTTGCATCAGCCTATTTCAATCTTGGAAATGCATTGATGAATACGGAGCAGTTTGAGTTGGCTTTGGAAGCCTACCAAAACACCATCAACTGTGAGGGTGTAAATGCCGAGAACTGCTGCTATATGGGTGCTGCTTATGAAAAGCTAGGGAAACTTGATGAGGCATTTAAATATTTTAAAAAATCAGCCAAACTCGATGAGGAGTATGATGATGCATGGTTTGGATTAGGGATGTGCATGCTCAAGAAAGATAAATTTTTTGAATCAATTCATTATTTCAAAAAAGCATTGAAGCTTACCAAGGAAAATGCAAATTACTGGGTAGGCTTAGCCGATGCGGAGTTCAACCTTGGCAATATGCAAGCGAGCTCAGAGGCATATGAGGAAGCAATCAATCTGGAACCTGGCATCATGGAGACTTATGTTAACCTTGCCGTGATCTATTTTGAGCAGAATCGATTTGAAGAGGCCATCGATGTCACCCTAGAAGGAATCGAAGAGCTTCCTGAATCCGCAGAACTCTACTACCGTATGGTCGTTTATCAGATCAAAATGGGTAATTATAAAGAGGCGTTTTCATTTTTAGAAAATGGGTTAACTTTGGACTTTGAAAAGCATACGATCTTATATAATCTGATGCCAGAATTGAAAAAGCAAAAGGCAATTTATAAGATCATTTCTCAGTATCGGGGTAAAAATCCCGAAGTCTAATTAAAAACCTAGCAAATGAATTACGTTCTGAATAACATTCCCGTTCGAACTCAAAAACCTCGAACCTCTGGATTTACTATGGCCATGGATAAAGGTCTATCTGTTAGAGAGACGGAAGATTTTGTAGATAGCTGTTCGGATTTTGTAGATATCGTAAAGCTCGGTTGGGCTACATCTTATGTCACCAAGCATTTGGATAGAAAGCTAGCTATTTACCGTGAGGCCGGAATTCCGGTATATCTTGGAGGAACACTTTTTGAGGCCTTTATAGTCAGAGGACAATTTGAGGACTACCAGAGAGTATTGGATAAATATGACCTGAAATTCGCAGAAGTTTCAGACGGATCTATTTCCCTCAATCACGACAAAAAGTGTGAATACATCACGGAATTAGCGAAGCAAGTCACTGTACTTTCCGAGGTTGGCTCCAAGGATGCCGCCAAAATCATCCCTCCTTACAAATGGATCGAGCAGATGCAGAAAGAGCTTGATGCCGGTGCCTGGAAGGTAATCGGAGAAGCAAGAGAGGGCGGAAACGTCGGCCTATTTAGAGATTCAGGAGAAGTAAGACAAGGCTTGGTAGAAGAAATTCTAACCAAAATCCCTGAAGAGCGGATCATCTGGGAAGCTCCTATCAAATCTCAGCAGGTTTGGTTTATCAAACTGATTGGTGCCAATGTGAACCTTGGAAATATCAGCCCTTCAGAAATTATCCCACTGGAAACAATTCGTCTTGGACTAAGGGGAGATACATTCGACCATTTTCTAGGAGAGATCAAATTATAAAAAACCTACTCCAAATGGGCTGATTGGTACTTACTGATCAGCCCTTATTTTTGACCATGGAATTAATCAAAAAGTACCTCCTTAACTTCTTCAAGGGAATGGCAATGGGAGCGGCAGACATCGTGCCCGGAGTTTCTGGTGGCTCAATTGCTTTGATCACAGGCATCTATCAAGAATTGCTTGATAGCATCAATTCATTTACTGGAGCCAACATAAAGCTGCTCCTTAAGCTCGAGGTAAAAAAATTCTATAGAGCTGTCAATGGCACCTTTCTGCTCAGCCTTTTATTGGGAATATTGACCAGTATTTTTTCGCTGTCCCGAGTCATTACGTATTTGATGGATGAGCATCCGATTCCACTTTGGTCTTTCTTCTGTGGTTTGATTCTAATCAGTGCATTTGTGATTCTACGTGAGATTAAGCGTTGGCATTTGGGTGTGATCGTGGCGCTAGTTATAGGAACTGTCGGAGCCTATTTCATCACTGAACTTCCCCCAACTAGCACTCCAGAAGCAGCTTGGTTTACTTTTGTCTCTGGTGCAATCGCAATTTGTGCTATGATTTTACCAGGAATTAGCGGTAGTTTTTTATTATTGATTTTGGGAAAATACGAAATGATTTTGAAAGCAGTAGGAGATCGGGATGTTGTAACGCTGGCATTATTCGCTTCAGGCTGTATCGTTGGAATCCTAGCTTTTAGCCGAGTGATTTCTTGGACTCTCAAAAAATATTACGCCACAACAATCGGCTTGCTTTCAGGATTTATGCTGGGTTCAATGAATAAGCTTTGGCCTTGGAAAGTTGTCACAGCTTTTCGGACTTCATCCAGTGGAGAGCAAAAACCCTTTTTGACCAGTAACCTTTTTCCGGGTCAATACCTCGAGCAGACAGGCTTGGAACCACAAATGGGAATGGCTATTGCGGGATTCTTGTTTGGGATATTTTTGGTAATAGGAATTGATCAATTGGCAGCTTATCTAAAGAAATCATGAGAAAGTTCGGCTTGATCGGTTTTCCTTTAGGACATTCTTTTTCGAAGAAATACTTCACAGAAAAGTTCGAAAAGGAAGGAATCATAGATTGCAGTTTCGAATTATATGAAATTCCGGAGGTGTCCCAACTCAAAACTATTCTAGCCGAGAATCCAGATTTGGAGGGGGTCTGTGTGACTATTCCTTTCAAAGAACAAGTTCTGGCCATGATGGATGAGCTGGATCCGGCTTGCGCTGAAATCGGGGCTGTTAATTGCATTACGATTCAAAACGGGAAATTAGTTGGAAATAATACCGATTACATTGGATTCAAAAACTCGTTGGAAAATTGGCTAGGAGAGCTGAGGCCAAAAGCTCTGGTACTCGGAACGGGAGGCGCTTCAAAAGCAATAATTCAAGCGTTGAAAGAGCTGGGGATTCCTTTTTTAAGTGTTTCCCGAACTCCAAAACAAGGGCTAATCACTTATGAAGATTTATTTCAAAATCCGAATTACCTCGCAACACACCCGCTAATCATAAATACTACTCCTGTGGGGACTTTTCCGAAAGCTGAAGGGATGCCAGACATTCCTGTTGAGCATTTGACTCCAGCCAATTGGCTGTATGATTTAGTATATAATCCTTCAGAAACACGCTTGATGTCGGCCTGCCTTGAAAAAGGTGGCAAAGCCAAAAATGGTTATGAAATGCTCATCCTTCAGGCGGAAGCAGCTTGGAAAATTTGGAACGCCTAAGGAGAAAATCTTTAAACAAAGTCTTAAAATTTCACATAGACCTTGAAGTACTTTCCTTTAGAAATCGGGAATATCTTTTATTAAGAAATAATTTTCCTGGGGATATCCTTGGGCAATCTGGTCAGTAGCTCATAATTAACCTGTTGGGTTGACTCTGAAAAAGAAGCCACTGTAATTTCTTTTCCACCCTGTTTTCCAATTAAAATCACTTCGTCACCGTTTTTTACATTTTTCACTTTAGTAATATTTACCGCAATCGAATTCATAGTCACTGTGCCGATGACTTGGCAATATTGCCCTTGGATTAATACTTGGCCTTGATTACTTAAGAGACGGCTAAATCCATGACCGTAACCAATTGGTATATAGCCATCTTGATATCAGTCAGAGCCATGTAGCTATTGCCATAGCCTACAAACTCTCCCATTTTCACATCCTTGAGACTCATGACGGTGCTTTTCCATGTAATCAGTCGTCTGAGTGGGTTTTTATTATTTTTTGGAAGGTCTTGAAGCTTGGCAAAATAGGTTTCTTTGGTTGGCCAGAATCCATATCCTGCTATTCCGATCCGGACCATATCCATTATTGTTTCGGGAAAAATCAGCGTAGCAGCAGAGCAGGCGGTGTGAAATTTATTGAAAGCTAAGCCATGTCCCAAAAAGAAATCTTTAAACTCATGGTAAGAAGCAATCTGTTTTTTGACTCGAACGAAATTACTCACACTCTCGGCTCCTGCATAATGTGTACAGAGTCCCTCGAGTGTAATAAAGCTAGAATTCTCTATCAGTTTTAAGGCCAACCTCTCTCGGAACTTCCAATCAAAGCCAGTTCGGTGAAAACCTGTTTCCACTTCAATATGCATTTTTGCAGGAATTTGAATTGCTTTCGAAACAGCAATTGCGGCCTCCAATCGCTCAAAATCAAATACATAAAAGCTGATTCCTTTTCGGATCAACTCCTCCAATTCTTCCAAATACAACATCCCCAAGATCATGATTTGTGATCCTTTTTTAGAATGTTGAAATACTTCCAAAGCTTCATCGGAGCTGAAAGTACTAAAGTGTCTAACTCCGGCTTTTTCTGCGATTTCGACTATCTGGGAAATTCCATGGCCATAAGCATTTCCTTTGACCACAGCGGAAATAACTGGTTCTGGACCTATTTCTGATCGGATATACTTGATGTTTTGTCGGTAAGCTTTGGCGCTAATTTCTAGAATAGAGGTGGCAATCATTGGATTTTGTAAATTCAATCCAAAAATTAAGTCGATCCCTTTCAGCATCCCAATTATCTTTTACTTTTATTTAAAATCTACGATATGAAATCCAAATTTAGTCCAGAAGACTCCAAAATCCGCTGTCCATGGTGTCTAGGCTTTGCCGAATACGTGACCTACCATGATACTGAGTGGGGCGTACCGGTTGTTGACGATCGGATACATTTTGAGTTTTTGGTTTTGGAAAGTGCTCAGGCAGGACTAAGTTGGTCCACCGTATTGAAAAAGCGAGAAGGCTATCGGAATGCTTTTGCGGACTTTGATTATGAGATAGTGGCAGAATTCCCTGACAGCTATGTGGAGGAATTACTTCAAGATAAAAGCATCATCCGAAATAGTCTGAAAATCAAAGGGGCCATCAATAATGCAAAGCGCTTCATGGAAGTTCAGAAGGAATTCGGTTCTTTCTCGAATTACATCTGGGGTTTTGTTGGCGGTAAACCTGCCCAGAGTTCGCTTAAATCTATGGAAAATGCTCCTGCTACTACGCAAGAATCAGATAGATTGGCCAAAGACATGAAAAAGCGAGGATTCAAATTCCTAGGTAGCACTACACTTTATGCCCATATGCAGGCTACTGGCTTGGTCAATGACCATTTAGTAGATTGCTTTAGATATAAAGAGGTTAGCCCTTAAGCGAAAGCAAAGAAGACGAGCCAGACTAAAAATAATACGGGCAGGAGAATCGGAAGCGAAAACCTAATAATATATCCGAAGAAGGAAGGCATTTTAATTCCACTTTGTTCAGCAATGGACTTTACCATAAAGTTCGGCCCATTTCCTATATAAGTCATTGCTCCAAAGAATACAGACGCTACTGCTATTGCCATCAGCTCGAATGCCGAATCTGGATAGCCGTCGGCAGCAAAGGCCCGGACTTCTGCTATATTATTAATTGAAGCTCCTTCAGAAGCCATGGCAGCAGCCAAGAAATTCAAATAAGTTGGAGCATTATCGAGGAATCCTGAAAGTATACCAGTGCCCCAATAAAGTGTATTGTGTGTGATCAATGCGGCTCCTTCAGGAGACTTTGCAAAAATACCAACCAATTCCAATGCCGGCATCATGGTGCCAAATATCCCGATAAAAATAAAGGCCACTTCCCGTATCGGTTCGAAATTGAATTCATTTCCTTTGATCGCCCGTTGATCGGCAAACTTGTAAGAGAAGAAAGCTGCCGAGAACATGATAATTTCTCGAAGAAAAGAGAATTTCTGGCCTTCATAATGAATGGCAGGCACTCCTTCAATGACGTTAGGATCTAGGAATACAGAGCAAATGATGATAAATAACCAGCCAAAATTTCGGACTCCGATCAACGAGAATTTGTTGGAATAGGTGATTTCTTCTCCTGGTTCCTGATTATCAGCAGCACGCCCAAATTTTCTATCTATAAAATAAAAGGCCAAGGCAAGTAATACCAGTGCAAAAAGCCAATTATCCCAGTTGTATTCTAACGTCCAAAAGAATGGAATGCCTTTGAGAAAGCCAAGAAATAACGGGGGATCGCCAATGGGAGTCAATGAACCCCCAATATTGCTGACCATGAAAATGAAGAAAATGATATGATAAGCCTGAATATTCCCTTTGTTTAAGCGGATAAATGGTCGGATCAACAGCATGGAAGCTCCAGTGGTACCGATCAAATTAGAAATTAATGCGCCAATTAATAGAAGGGTAACATTCGCCATAGGCGTTGCTTTTTTATCAATTTCGATCAGGATTCCACCGGAAGCAACATAAAGAGAGGCCAAAAGGGCGATAAACTGCACGTATTCTGCCATGGCATGAACGGGGCTGTGCACGTTCTCTAAGATGAATAGGTAATAAAATACCACCATAATTGCCAGACCTATTGCAATTTTTGGATAATTCTTATGCCAGAAGTGCTCGTAAAATAGCGGTCCAGTTGCAATCATTAACAGCAACATCACAAATGGAATCACTAGCCAAACCGGAGCAACATGTTCCGATTCGTGGACCTCTTCCCCTTCTCCTGAGGCTTCAGTTGTAGAGGCATGATCTTGTTCATCTGCGACTGAATCCTGCGACACTTCAATATCAGGCGTTTGTGCGAATACAGCTTGCCCTTGGGAGCCTCCAAAGAATAAAATTCCGAAAAAGATGGAAAAACTTAAGATAAAATTCTTCATTTATTGAATAGGGTCTGCTGGGTAATCTAGATCGCTAATTTAAGAGATATTATTTGGGAAATTTTACTAAACGGCCTCCGCTAAACTACAGATTTTGGGTGAAATTCCACACCACTACTTATTTGACCCGCAGGAATTAATCAAAAATTAATACCTACGGGCCAAAGAACAAGCCTGAAATTACACGAGTTGTGTTAAAGCTATTTTAAAGGAGCTTTCTGCGAGTTTGGTTTTTCCTGGATTTTCTGCGGCTGTTTTTTCCAAAGCTATTCTGATGGTTTGGCTGACATCATCGAAAATAGCTTGATCGGTCACTTCTGCTTTATCACTCATCAGATAAGCAAATACTCTGGCCATTCCACAATTAGCAATAAAATCAGGAATTAATGCGATCCGATCATCTACCCAGGCTCCAATTGGGCCAAAGAAGATCTCAGAATCTGCGAAAGGAACATTTGCACCGCATGAGATTACTTCCAGTCCAGCGGCTACCATTCGCTCAGCTTGTTTTTGGGTAATTAACCGGGATGCTGCTGCCGGAATGAATATTTCACTTGAAAGGTCCCAGATCTTTTCATTTAATTCTTCAAAGGGAATTAAGGCAGGTGCCACCAGTTTATTGCCTAGGCGATTTAGAAATAGCTCTCGGATTTCATCTAAAGTATAGCCGTCTTCTTTGATAAGGCCACCCTCTCGATCGATGATTCCTACAATCTTTACTCCTTCAACTGCCAGAAAGCATGCCGCTGCCGCGCCTACGTTTCCCCATCCCTGGATGATCGCACGCTTTCCTTTGAGCTCACCTCCCCAAAGTTGATAATAATGTCTCACTGCTTCCGATACCCCGTAGCCAGTAATCATATCTGCTACCATGTAGCGCTTTTCGCCATTGGGGGTAAAATTTGGATCTTCCAAAACTTTGGAAACTCCTTGTCTCAATTGGCCTATTTTTCGAATTTTTTGAGGTTCTGTGGCATGAAAATGTCCATTCACAATGCCTTCTTGTGGGTGCCAAAGTCCAAAAGATTCCGTTATTGGAATGACCTCATGGATCTCATCCACATTCATATCTCCTCCCGTGCCGTAGTAGTTTTTTAGCAAAGGCATGACTGCCTTATACCATCTTTCCAATACACCTGCTTTTCGCGGATCGTTCGGATCAAAGTTGATTCCTGATTTTGCACCCCCAATAGCTGGACCTGAAACGGTGAATTTCACTTCCATGGTTTTGGCTAAAGATTCAACTTCTCGCTTATCAAGCCCTTTTCTCATTCGTGTACCCCCGCCTGCTGCTCCTCCTCGAAGGGAGTTAATGACTATCCAGCCTTCTGCTTCGGATTCGCTGTCGCTCCACTCGAATACAATCTCGGGCTGTTTATTTTCGAACTTTTTTAATAATTCTTGCATGCATTTTTGGGTTTATTATTGCCCAGCAAAAATAGAGAAATTAATAGCCCTACCTAGTCAGTCTTGGACGATTGGTGACTCAGCCAAAAATCATCCCTCCAGAGGAATCTTGACTTGCACCTGTTACGGAGCAAAGACAATTGTTTTCCCCCTCTGATCGAAGTACCCCCAGAAATCCAAAAACCAATGCTTCCTTAAATTCAATAAGCTGGCTATCTGCGGGATAAAGCAAAATTTTCCCCTTCAATTCGCGCGTAAGTTCTTGGATAAAAAAAGTATTATAAGCGCCACCACCCGTGAGTAATACCTTTGGGCTTTGGGAGCTTGAATAAGTTCGAATAACTTTTCCGATTTGAAATGCATAATGACGAACCAGAGTTGCCAAAATTGATTTCGGATCGAGATCTGAGTTTTTGATAAGCGGATTGAAGTCTAGCTCCAAATCTTCTCTTGCTAATGACTTGGCAGCAGTATTTTTATAGAAAGGAAGTTCGTTTAGCATAGTTAGCAGTGCTTCATCGCAATTTCCTTCACTTGCCCATTTGCCCTGATCGTCATAATTTTTACCCAGTTTTCGAGCTTGGTCGTTTAATAAGAGATTAAATGGACAAGTATCAAAGGCGATTCGCCGGGATTGATGGTCCATACTGATATTTGCAATTCCTCCTAGGTTAATGCAGAAATCTTGATCTGAAAACAATAGCTGGTCCCCTATCGGAACCAATGGAGCTCCCTGACCTCCAAACTGTACATCCAGCATTCTGAAATCATTGATCACTTTTAATCCAGTTTGTCGATGGAGTGCCCAGCCATTTCCGATTTGGAGACTCAATCCTTTGCCCGGTTGGTGAAAAACAGTATGCCCATGACTGCAAATCGCATCGGGCTTGATCTGGGTTTTAGCCTTAAATGTATTCACCTGATCCCCCATCCATTTTCCAAAGGATACATCCAAAAGTGCTAACTCTACTGCTGAAAGTAGATGGGAGCGCATCAAATCTTCCTCAAGTTCTTGAGGAAAAGGAGCTGTTTCAGCTGCCAAAATCTCATAAGACCAGCTTGTTGATTTGGTAAATTTAACCAGAGCCATGTCTAGACCATCTCCTGATGTGCCAGACATTAGTCCTATTACTGTGAAGCTTTTTGAGTCCATGGGTTAATATTTGTTAAGGATAGGCAGGCTCAAAGATAAATTAACAGAGATAAAATGCCGGCTTTTTTATAATAGCTAATTTGCAAACTAATCCAGTCCACTTGGCTAATCTGATCATTGACATCGGTAATACTCGAATTAAATCGGGCCTTTTTGATAAGAAAGAGCTTCAACATGAATTTGCGCATTTAAATCTGGAGGAAGCACTTGAGTTTTGGAGAGATTTAAGATTTGAGCAATGCATGGTGAGTTCGGTGAAATGGACTGAATCGGAATTGAAAGGGTTCCTTCCCTTCGAGTTTCAAATTCTCAATCATGATACCAAGTTGCCGATCACAAATAACTATGGTTCCCCCAAAACGCTGGGTTTGGATCGGATCGCTGCCTCAATAGGCGCTTGGTCCATGGTAAACCAAAAACCAGTTTTGTCAATTGATCTGGGGAGCTGCATCACCTTTGACCTAGTGGATGAGTCAGGGGTATTCCTAGGCGGAGCAATCAGTCCGGGATTAGCGATGCGAGCGAAAGCGATGAAGGAGTTTACAGCACGACTTCCACTTGTTGAGTTAAAAAACAGGCCAAGCGAATTAATTGGCGACTCCACGGTTAGTTGTATGCAGATCGGAATCTGGTCTGGAGTAGACCATGAAATAATGGGACAGATCAAGGCTTATCAAGAAAAATATCCGCAAATAGAGGTCTTTGTTTGCGGTGGAGATGCACAATCTTTTGATTCATTAGTAAAAGACCACATATTTGTAGTCCCAAATTTAGTTCTTCATGGGCTGAATGCTATTCTAAACCACAATGTTGAGTAAAGTCAAATTGCAATTGCTGGGTGTATTAAGCACCCTTTTCTTATTTAACGAAGCCATGGCGCAGTCCAGTGCATCGACCTACAGTGCCTTGGGTATTGGGGAGTTTAACTATTCTGGAGTCACTACCAATCAGGGAATGGGTGGGCTAGGAATCAGCTATGGTACTGGCTGGGGGGTCAATGTGGTCAATCCCGCTTTAACTACCCGAAATACCATATTCAATTTCCAAGCGGCAATGAATTACAAAAAAATCAAGGCCAATAACGGAATTGAAACTTCTGACGTCGATGGTGGTGGCCTTTCTTACGTAGCCTTTTCACTGCCTGTCAAATCAGGAAAAACTACCCTGGGGTTAGGATTGAATCAAATCACTAGCGTAAACTACCGCTTGCTTATTGAGAGTAAGGTAAATAATGCTACCATTAATGCCCTTAACTATATAGAAGGCGATGGGGGGATTTCGGAGGCCTATTTGAATATGGGCTTTGTAGTTGCTAAAAACCTAAGTCTTGGTATTCATGGCTCATATCTATTTGGATCTACTATCAGGACTAATCAATTAAGTTTGACAGATCAGGATGGAGTCGATGTAGGCATTCCAACTGAATATTATGAAAGATTAACAGTTTCAGATGTGGGCTTAAAGCTAGGTGCTCATTACATGATTCCACTATCCACCACGAATAATTTGCACCTTGGAGCAATCTATGAAAGTCTTGGAAATGTAAATGGTAAAGCTTTCGCAAAACTTGCTGCCTTTGGGCAGGCAAATGACTTGGATACCGACGGAGATTTGATCGCCAATGACGAGCCTGGAAGTGTCTATATTCCAAATCTTTATGGCTTTGGATTTACTTTCGAAAAGGTAAATAAATATGCGATTGGATTGGAGGCACAGTACCAAGATTTTAAACAGTATCGCTCATTTTTGGATGATCCGACTCAGTTGAAAGAAGCTATTAAAGTCGGGTTTGGGATGCAAATTGTACCAAATTATTTGGCAATTGATAACCCTTTGAAGCGGGCAACTTATCGATTTGGACTCGAATTTATCCAAACTCCCTACTACTTGAACAATACTAATATCAATGATCTTGGCATCAACTTTGGAGCGTCATTACCACTGAATCAATTGTCTTTAATGAACTTTGCCATGAAGGTAGGTCAACGAGGAACGACACAAAACGGTCTAATCCGAGAAAACTATATTAATTTTACCCTGGGATTTTCGCTGAATGACAACAGTTGGTTCTACAAGCGTGTATTTGAATAATTAAAACAATCATTTTCCACTTGGGTTGAATCCTTTTCAAGATCGATTTATATCCTTAAAATTGGCTTCCAAATTAAACCGAATAAAATAAGATGAAACTTAAAGCGACACTACTAAGTCTATCTGCACTACTTCTGGCAGGTATGGTTCAAGCTCAAGATGGCTGGAATTGGCCATCAGATGTAGCCATGGAAGGAAAGGCTCGTGAATACAATGCAGCCTATGTAGACTACATGAAGTCTGACCAATTTGTATCGGCGACTAAGCCTTTATATTGGCTGCTTGTAAATGTTCCAAATTTGAATGAATCCATTTATATCAATGGAGTAGCTATTTATGATGGCGCTGCCAAAGAAATTACGGATGCTGCAAAGATTACTGTTTACCAAGATTCGGTGATAGCACTCTATTCCAAGAGAGGTGAGATATTTGGTAATGAGGCAAACTGGATTGAGAACAAGGCTTATTATGGATACCAATTTTATAAGGATGATAAAGAGAAATTGAAAATTCCTGTGGCGGATTTCGAGAAAGCTTTGGAAATAAATGGAAAAATCAATTATCAGCTGGTTCCTGCCTACTTCAACTTGGTCTATAGAAACTTTGCTTATCATCAAGCCTACACAGGAGATGAGATCCTGACTATGTATGATGAACTAAATGCCATCCTAGATGCTGAGGGAGCCAAAGGCACTGATGTCTCTGGTCAAAAAGGCAACATGGAGCAACTTCTTGTAGCAATGGAATTGATTGATTGTGATTTCATTGAGAATACTATGGGAGCGAAATTGAAAGCTGATCCAACCAATGAAGCATTGGCGGATCAGATTTTTAAATACTCTGTGCAGTATAAGTGTTACTCTTCTGCAGTTTTCTTGCAAGCATTGGAGATGAAGCATGCCAAAGAGCCAAGCTTCTCTACCTCGCAGGTAATCGCAATGAGATACATGCAGGAAGAGCAGAACGAAAAAGCTGAAAATATGTGGGGTCAGGCTTACACATTAGCTGAGAACCCAACTCAGAAGTCGGATGCTAAGATGGAGCTTGCAAAAATCTATGCAAGACAAGGCAAAAAATCTGCTGCAAGGTCTGCTGCAAGAGAAGCTGCTGAATTGGATAACTCTAAGACTTCAGATGTATATTCACTAATTGGGGGAATGTACATGAACTCATTCAATGACTGTAAAGGTGGAGAAAGCCGAGCAAGAGATTATTCAATCTATATTGCTGCGTACAATGCTTACCAGCGTGCAGGTGATTCCCAAGGAATGGCAAATGCAAGAGCTCGATTCCCTTCTAAAGAGGAATTATTCACCGAAGGTCTTCAGGTAGGCGCTACGCTAAACACAGGATGCTGGATTGGTGAGTCGGTTACTTTAGCAACAAGAGACTAGTTTCTAATATTATTTGAAAAAAGGCAGTCAAATTGACTGCCTTTTTTAGTTTATAGAAATATGGATATCTATTATCTTTATCACATGAAAGTCAATTCAAAAGCTCCGCTTTTTTTCTTCTTTTTAGTAGTTTTCAGCATTTCCTGCCGGGAAGATGTGGATAAATCTTCTTTGCAGGAATACGATGGGCCTATAAGTACCTCCATCAATATATATTTGGTACAAAGTGATTCTGCGATCATTCGATCAGACCTCAAAGCACCGAAACAGCTGGAGTTTGCAAACGGAAACATTGAATTTCCGGAAGGAATAGACATCCAAATTTTTGAAAAAGATGGCTCATTGGGTACCACAATGCGTGCGAACAAAGGGTATTACCTAAAGGAAGAAAATCTTTATAAAGGTGTAGGAGATGTGAAAGTGAAGAACTTGATTAAAGATCAACAGCTTCAGACCGAAGAAATTTTTTGGAATCCGAATGAGAAGCGAATATATACTGATAAATTTGTGACGATTCAGGAGAAGCAAACTCTTTTCAATGGTACCGGGATGGAGTCTGACGACTCCTTTTCGAATTATAAATTGAAGAATGTAAGAGATTCTAGAACTTTACTTCCTGGAGAAGGGATGTAAGTAGCAAGAATAGCTTGCTGGAATTCCCTTTTTACTCAATCAACACTAAGCTATTTAACTTTGAAACTAGCAGACGCACTTATTCTTTCATTATCCCTTGCTTTAATTATTATCGGAGTACATCAATCTCTGACTGTGGGAATAGAATCATCCTATGCTATTTTTATGTTTGCAGTGGCTTTGTTATTTTGGTTTCAGTACCGAAAAATAAAAAAACCTCAAGACCCTCCTGCTGGGAAGAAAAAATCAAAAGCAGTCAAAAAACCCTAAAATGGAAGTTTCCTATTTGATTTATGTGATTATCACGCTGGTTTTTTCGGCTTTTTTCTCAGGAATGGAGATTGCTTTTATTTCTTCCAATAAGCTCCAAATTGAACTTGAGAATAAGCAAGGTGACTTGACCGGAAGATTGCTGAGCGGCTTTGTTCAGCGGCCTGGCCAATTTATTGGCACTACCTTGATGGGGAATACGATTTCTTTGGTTCTTTATGGAATATTTATGGCCTATGTAATGGAGGATCCATTGAAGATGAATCTTCCCCCAAGCTTAAATAATGAAGGGTTTATTCTTTTTTCGCAGACCATTGTTTCTACAATGATTGTTTTGATTACCGCTGAATTTTTGCCAAAGAGCCTCTTTATGCTGAATCCAAACAGTATGCTGAACTTCTTTGTAGTTCCATTTTGGGTGGTTTATGTGTTGATTTATCCCATCGTTTGGGCGACCGTCTGGCTTTCTAGGTTTTTTATCACAAAAGTTTTGCGATTAGAATATAGCGAAGACAAGCCGGTTTTTACCGTGACGGATCTGAATAGCTTTGTCCAAAACCACTTATCCAAAGCCAAAGAAGATGGACATGTGGATATTGACACCAAGATCTTTGACAATGCTGTCGAATTCAAAACAGTCCGAGTCCGTGAATGCATGGTTCCTCGAACAGATATAGTTTGTGTGGAGATCGATGATCCCATTGAAGACCTTAAGGCAGTTTTTGAAGAAAGTGGACATTCGAAAATCATCGTTTATCGGGAGACCATTGATGATGTAATTGGCTATTGTCACCAGCTGGAGCTTTTCAAAAAGCCAAAAACCATCGAAGAAATCCTAACTCCAATCATCATTGCTCCGGAATCGGCTTTGGCAAATGAGTTATTGATCCAGTTTATTCAGGAGCGAAAAAGCTTGGCTTTGGTGGTGGATGAGTTTGGAGGGACGAGTGGGATTGTTTCTATGGAAGATATTATTGAAGAAATTTTCGGTGAGATTGAAGACGAATATGACAGCGATGACCTGATGGAGCAAAAGATTTCTGATCAGGAATATGTCCTGAGTGCAAGACAGGAAATTGATTATTTGAATGATAAATATGATTGGGAATTACCGATAGGAGACTTTGAGACCCTTTCTGGTTTGATTTTATCATTAACGGAGAATCTTCCAAAGAAAGGGGAATCCGTCACAATTGGCTCGTATACCTTCACGATTATGACCAAGCAAGAGCATCGAATTGAAACAGTTAGGCTCAAAATTAGCTCCTCTGGTATTTTTTAGATAAGGCTTTGATTCAGAATATATTTTGAATTTCGTTACTAATGCTATTATTTTGCGACTCCTAAAAAA
>JAFMBQ010000221.1 GCA_017858365.1 Algoriphagus sp.
TCTCGCTTCATATCTGTGTTCAGCAGAGACATATATCCTTCTCTTCCTCCCCAGAAAACATAATTCTCACCACCCAACTTAATAGTAGCATCAATGGCATTTTTAACTTGAGTTCCAGCCCATGCCACAACACTAAAGTCAGGATTGGTGGATGCACCATTCATGTATCTAGGATTTGAAAACACATTGGCAGTTCCCCAAAGTAGCTTAACTCCCGTTGCATCTTGCTTTTCTTTAGCGTAATCCGTGATGAGTTGCATATGCTTTTCATACTGCGAAAGGCTAGATCCTTCATCGATCAAATCAATGTCATGAAAGCAATAATATGGAGCACCTATTTTGGTGATGAATTCAAAAGCTGCGTCCATTTTATCTTTTGCACGCTGTACAGGATCTGAAGCGACATCCCAAGGATGTTTGATTGTCCCCGGGCCAAAAGGATCTCCACCGGTGCCACAGAAGGAATGCCAATAGGCAATAGCAAATTTAAAATGCTCCTTCATGGTCTTTCCAGCTATCATTTTATTCTCATCGTAAAAACGAAAAGCAAGTGGATTATCGGAATCTTTCCCTTCGAAAGGAATTTTGCCAATGTTCGAAAAATAGGTATTAGACATGAATTATAGGTTTATAGGTTTTGTTGATTGTTTATTTTTTAATTTTTTCTAATGCCTGAAGCCAATTTTGATAAACATCCTCGTATTGGTTGATGAAATTAGAATTTGGTTCAACGGATTCCAACAAGGATAATCCTTCAAATGCTTCGGAAGTAGAAGCAAATACACCCGCCCCAATTCCAGCTCCACGAGCCGCTCCTTGCGCCCCATCCGTATCATAAAGCTCCAACACAATTTGATTCATGTTTACGAAAGTTTTTCTAAATAGAGGGCTCAAAAACATATTGGCTTGCCCTGCTTTTACTGTTTTAAGATTCATCCCCATATCCTGCATGATTCGGAAGCCATAAGTCAAAGCGGAAACAATTCCTTCCTGTCCGGCTCGTAGGACATGATTCTTCGAATGCTTTAGTAAGTCTAGTCCGAGCAAATGTGCTCCTACAGGCTTATTCTGCATTATTCGTTCTGCTCCATTCCCAAATGGAATAAATACTAAGCCATCCGCACCACTTGGAGCTGAAGACGCCATCCTATTCATTTCCTGATAATCTATTTTTTGTCCCCCAATGAGTTTTTTCATCCAACTATTTAAAATCCCAGTACCATTCACACAAAGTAAAACTCCGTAGGAAGGGTTTTCTTTCGTATGATTTACGTGTACGAAGGTGTTTACTCTGGATTTTGGATCATAAAGTGGAGTATCACAAACTCCATATACTGTTCCGGAAGTACCGGCGGTAGTTGCTAATTCTCCTGGCTTCAACACTTGAAGTGAAAAGGCATTGTTTGGCTGATCTCCAGCACGATATGTAATTGGGACGCCAGCTTCGATCCCCGTAAGTTCGCTTGCAAGGTCAGATACATTTCCTTGCTGAGAAAAAGAAGGAAGTGCTCTAGGAATCCAATTAGGATTAATCTGATACTGATCAAGAAGCTTTTGGCTAATACCATTCGCTTTGAAATCCCAAAAGATTCCTTCAGACAATCCTGTTTCAGAGGTGACAATCTCACCACTAAGTTTCATGGCGATGAAATCCCCTGGAAGCATTATTTTGTGGATTTTAGCAGCCAATTCCGGTTGATTCTCGATTACCCATCGGAGTTTCGATGCCGTGAAATTCCCCGGTGAATTAAGCAAATGACTTAGGCAATACTCCTCACCCATTTCTATAAAAGCAGCATCACCGATCTCAACTGCTCTACTATCGCACCAAATAATAGATGATCGAAGTACCTTTTGGTTTTTATCCACCAATACAAGTCCATGCATTTGGTAGGCTATTCCAATCCCTTGAAGTTCTTTAGATTTAACAGATGCTCCATACAAAACGTGCTTTGTAGCTTGCTGCACATATTTCCACCAAGTTTCTGGATCCTGTTCCGCCCAGGCCTTTTCGGGGGATTGAATTAACATTTCTTCCTCCGGAAAAGACTTTGACCCAATTGATTTACCCGAATCCGCATCCAGCAAGGACACTTTGATGGATGAACTTCCGATATCTATTCCTAATAGTAGCTTTCTCATTAATTTTAATTTTACCAGAATACGATGTATAGGGCAGCAATAATTCCAGTAATAATAAAGGCTCCAATTTTAAATCCAGTACTGGTTTTGAATAGATCCTTATTGATTTCAATACTATTTACATGGTCTTTTCCTTTTCCTTCAATCAAACTAATTGCGATCATCAAAGCAGCCAAAATTAGAAATACTATGCCCATACGATCAATAAATGGAAGCTCCGGAAAAGCAATCTTCAAAACTATTGACAGTGGAATACTTAAAGCTGCACCGACCAAAGCAGCGTTGGAAGTTGTCTTTTTCCAAAAGACGCCAAAGAAGAAGATTGCAAATACTCCTGGGCTAATAAATCCGGTGTATTCCTGAATAAATTGAAATGCCTGATCTAACCCTCCTAATGCGGGAGCTACAATAGCAGCGACTAAAAAAGCCACGGCAGCAGTGATTCTTCCCACTTTCACCTGCTTGCTCTCACTCGCATCTCGACCAAAATACTTCTTATAAATATCCATCGTAAAAATTGTAGAAGTACTATTGGCCATTGAGGCCAATGAAGATACGATTGCAGCGGTTAATGCAGCAAAAGCTAAACCTTTCAAACCTACTGGAAGCAATTGTAATAAAGTAGGATAAGCTCGATCTGACTTTGTCAAGCCAGTTACCGGATCTTTCATCGACTCAATAAAACCTACATCAATTCCGTTTTCCACTATTACATAAGCTGCAATACCTGGAATCACGACAATAAGCGGCATTAATAATTTCAAAAAACCGGCGAAGATCATTCCTTTTTGAGCCTCATCTAAGTTTTTTGCAGCCAAAGCTCGCTGTGTGATATATTGATTAAAACCCCAATAACTCAAATTGGTAATCCACATTCCACCTACTAAAACAGAAATTCCAGGAAGATCAAGATAAGCATCTCTAGTACCTCCTTTTCCATCCGGAATCATCATCTCACCTTTTGAAAGTATCATTGAAAAATGATCAGAAGCTTCTCTTCGGAGCAAACCCAAACCTTCCCAAGCATCTCCACTTCCAACCATTTGAAGAGCTATATAAGTAGTTGCCAAACCTCCTGCAATCAAAAACACAACTTGAATTACGTCCGTCCAAGCAACCGCTTTTAGACCTCCATAAATAGAATAAAGCATCGCAAAAAGTGCTAATCCTACAATTCCGTATACCAATGGCACATTTAGGATCGTATTCAAACTCAAGGCTCCCAGATAAAGGACAGAGGTCAAATTTACAAACACATACAAAAGCAACCAGAAAATTGCCATTGTAGTCCTAACTCTAGTATCGTATCTGTCCAGCAAAAAGCCAGGCATCGTATATATCCCTTTCTTAATGTAAATAGGGAGGAAAAAAATGGCTACTACCAAAAGCGTTGCAGCAGCCATCCATTCGTAGGTAGATATAGCCAATCCAAGTGCAAAGCCCGAACCTGACATTCCAATAAACTGCTCAGCAGAAATATTAGAGGCGATTAGCGAAGCTCCTACAGCCCACCACGGCAATGCTTTGGAAGCCAGGAAATAATCCGAGGAATTTTTGACATGTCCTTTTTTTTCTCGAGAGACAAAAAGTCCCATTCCAATAATGAGTAAACAATAGCCTATAAAGACGGCTAAATCTAAAGGTTCTAATAGCATGAGGTGTTGGGTTTAATGGGTTTTCTTAGGGTAATGGACTAAAATTCATGGTGCAAACCGTTAAATATAAGATAATCCGCAAACGTCTGCACAATAAAATTTTTACTTTTTCGAATAGAGAGCTGCAAAAATCACCAAACTGATTGATAACAAGAAGATATACAAGTCTTGAAGGCTTTTGGGGTAATATTAAAAAAAATGAGATGCATATTAAATGAAGTATTGGAAATTAGCCCAAAAGCTTAAGTAAGCTGATTCAAAAATGCTTGATATCCATACCTGAATTTAATAACTGAAGCTCTCAAGTCATATATGATGGTTGGCCATTTACGTTTTGCCACTAGCTGTTTATAATTTCTTAAAATTGTTCCACAATCGACCAATCAAGTGTTCATTATTGAACATTTTAATTGATTGATCAGAAGCGATGCAATAAAAAGATGTTTTAGGATGACGATTAATAGGGAACTAGAAGTAATTTATGAGATTTTTACTAGAAATTCCTAGTCATCATTTTACCTTAGCATTAAAATTGAATCTAATTTCCTTATGGCAAATAAAAGCAGCGTTTTTGATATGATCGGTCCAATCATGATTGGCCCTTCTTCATCACACACGGCGGGAGTTGTCAGGATTGCACGTGCAGCAATAAGAATATTGGGTGGAATACCGGATGAAGTGATTGTTACTTTCTATAATTCATTTGCGCGAACTTATGAAGGACACGGAAGTGATCGGGCCATCATAGGTGGTTTGATGGATTTTAAAACAGATGAACCGCTAATCAAAACGGCCTTAGACATAGCCAAAGAAAAAGGGCTCATTTATAAATTCAAATCGATCGGTAACTCTTCAATTCATCATCCCAATACCATAAAACTAAATCTGAAGAAAGGCGATAAATCAATTGAAGTAATCGGGGAAAGTCTAGGAGGCGGATTAATAAACATTGCGGAAGTGGATGGGTTTACCGCCAATTTTTCAGCACAAAATCACAGCTTAATTATAAAAGCGAATGATGTTTCTGGAGCCATTGCCTTTATTGCCAGCATTATTGCACAAGAAAATGCAAATATTGCGACCATGTCTGTATCTAGAAAAGGAAAAAATGATCAGGCTTGTCACGTGATAGAAATGGATTCAGGAATTCAAAAAATCACACTAGAATACATGAATTCAATACCCTGGATCAAAGAAATAATTTACATACCAGATATAGACCTTTAATTTTACACATGAAAAAACACTTTTGGAGCACACTGATTTTAGCAGTTTTTGCTTTTCCTTCGCTTGCTCAAGACATTCCTTCTGGTCCTTACGACTTGCAGACTGCGATAAATATAGCGCTGGAAAACAATTTAACTTTAAAGCGAAGTGAACTTAACCAGCTCAGCAACGAAGCTACCTTAATGCAAAATAGAGGAGCTAGGTTACCTACTTTATCCACTGGAGCCAGCTCCGGTTTCCGATGGGGTAGATCAATTAACCCGGTAACCAACTTGTTTGAAACAGCGAGGATCGGAAACGTCAACCTTTCTGCTAATTCGAATGTGACGCTGTTTGCAGGAAGCAGAGTGAACAACAACGTAAACCAAAGTAAGGCCAATTTGGAAGCAGGTCTCTATAATATTGAGGCGACTCGAAATGATATCACATTGAATATCATCAACCTTTTTGTCAATGTAGTCTTTAATAGGGAGCAAGTTAATATTGCTGAAAATCAATTAGCTACCTCCAAAGAGCAATTAGATCGAACTAGCAAACTTGTGGCCGCTGGTTCACTTCCTCTTGCAGATCAATATGATCTTCAAGCACAAAATGCAACCAATGAGTTGGAAGTTATTAATTCTCTTAATAATCTCAGAATATCAAAGCTTAACCTTTCACAAGCCATGCAAATTCCTTTCACAGATGATTTTCAGGTTGTGGAGCCAGAATTTGTAATTAATGACCACCTCATGGCAACTGAAACCCCTGCGGCTATTTTTAATACTGCTGTGGAAATTATGCCGGAAATCAAACTCGCACAGGCAAATGTAGAAAGTGCTGGATATGGTGTAAAAGTAGCTAAAGGAGCTTATCTCCCTACATTAGGATTAGGTGCAAACCTTTTTAGTAATTATGTAGATAGAGTATTTGGCACAGAAAGACCAGGTTTTGGTACTCAGATTGAAAACAATTTATCTCAATCAATGAATCTTAATCTAAGCATCCCTATTTTCTCTCAGTTTAACAACAAAGCAGCAGTACAACGTGCTAGAGTTCAGCAGCAAATCAGTGAAGTAGCAGAAATAGAGGCTAAAAATACATTAAGGCAAGATATCGAAACAGCTTATACTAGTGCACTAGCTGCTGAACAGTCCTATCAGGCAAACTTAATAAGGTTAAAAGCAACAGAAGAATCATTTCGGATTGCTCAACAACGGCTTAACGCTGGTGCGATCAACTCAGTCGATTTCCAAGTTGCACAAAACAATCTTTTCAATACTCAAGCAGATTTATTAAACGCTAAATACACCTACATTTTCCGAGTAAAAGTTCTTGACTTTTATCTTGGCAACCCAATTAATCTTAACTAAACCATGGCCAACAAAAAATCAAATAAGCTATTGTACTATCTGGTAGGCGCAATAGTAGTTCTTATCATTTTTGCAGTAATCGCACGAAAAGCCGGCTGGGTCGGTGGTGTAAAAGAAGTTGAGGTTGAAGTAGCGAAGGCAGCAAAAACTCAAATCATAGAAAAAGTAAGTGCATCCGGTGAAATTCAACCAGAAGTTGAAGTAAAACTCTCTCCAGATGTGGCAGGTGAAATCATTGAACTAAATGTCGCTGAAGGCGATTCGGTCGAAATGGGAAAACTTCTAGTGAAGATCCGACCTGACAACTTTATTTCCGCACTTGACAGAACCAAGGCGAATTTCAATCAACAGCAAGCCAACTTGGCTCAGTCAAGAGCTGCATTGCAGCGATCTGAAGCGCAGTATACGCAGGCAAATTTGAACTTTGATCGCCAAAAGAAACTCTATGAACAGAAAGTGATTTCTGATCAAGATTTTGAGTCTGCACAGGCGACTTTCATTTCAGCTCAAAAAGATTTGGAAGCAGCAAAGCAAAATGTGATTGCCTCCGAATTTATCGTAAAAAGTTCTCAAGCTACAGTTAACGAGGCTGCTGAAAACCTTAGATTGACTAATGTCTATTCTCCAGTAAGTGGAATCGTTTCTAAT
>JAFMBQ010000222.1 GCA_017858365.1 Algoriphagus sp.
CTGCAATCGAACTATTTGCTAGGATGACTCCCTTGCCATTTTTCTGCATCTCAGGAATCGCAAAACGACTCAGATAGAATACGGAGTGCAGATTAGTGCTGATGGTCTCATTCCATTCTTCAAAGGAAATATCCGTCACTGAACCCAAACCTAACTTTCCGGCATTAGTCACCACAATATCCAGTTTCCCGAAATTATGAATCGCCTCGCGAACTAGCGTTTCATTCACAGCTATCTCAGAAATATCCCCAGCAATAAAAACGGCCTTTCCTCCCTGTTGAATTAGATTTTTCTCTAATTCCTTGCCTCGAAGCTCATCACGTCCGCTCAAAATTACGGAAGCTCCTTCACTGACAAATCGTTCGGCCATAGCCTTTCCCATGCCACTTGTAGCTCCAGTTATGATGGCTATTTTTCCTTGCAATCTCATTTTTTGGGGTTTATTTAGAAATGACTTTTAATCTTAAAGTCGGATAGTAACGCATGCACTAGTCTCCTGCCAGCATCTTTAATTTACTTCAGTTTCTCGTTATCCTTATGCCGGTTCAAATCACGGATATTCTTCTTTTCAAAGTTCTTTTTCATCGCCTCTGTAAGATCTACTCCAGTCTGATTAGCTAGGCAGATCAATACCCAAAGCACGTCCGCCATCTCGTCTCCCAGGTCTCGGCCTTTATCTGACTCTTTGAAGGATTGCTCGCCATAGGTTCGCGACATGATTCTCGCCAGCTCACCTACCTCTTCCATCAGAATGGTCATATTAGTGAGTTCATTAAAATATCGAACGCCGACAGTCTTAATCCATTCATCTACTTGAGCCTGAGCCTCAGCTAATGTTATATCGTTTTTCATATTGTTATTTTCCAAATCAAATTTACCCTAATACCTTTTCCAATGAAGCTACTAAAGAATCTATTTCAGTTTTTGAATTATAGATATGAGTGGATATTCGAATTGCATTCACTCCACTTTCAGGGACTTGTCTGATTCGAAAGCCTTCATTTGATAGACCTTTTGCTATTTCTTGATAGCTCATGTCTAGTGATTTAAAAGAAATCATGGCAATTCGGGATTCTTTTTCTGCAGAGGTCAAGATTTGGATCTTACCACCCATAGCCTGAAGTCCGACATATAAATAATCATTCAATTCCCGAATTCTGGATTCTATTTTACCTTTCCCTATTTCTAAATGAAATTTAGCCGCAGCTGCAACACCCACATAAAGTGCTCGGCTTTGTGTCCCGTAATCATACCGGTGGGCAGTTGGATTCAACCCACGAATTACCGGTGGATTAGTAGTTATATCCCAACCGTCGTCCGAATAGCCTCCTACTTGGATCGCCTGAAGCTCGTCCAGAAGTTCTTTTTTTACATACAAAAACCCAGTCCCAACTGGTCCAAGGAACCACTTATGAAAACAACCCGCATAAAAATCACAACCCAATTCCGAAATATTCAAATCAAATGTTCCTGCTCCATGCGCTCCATCTATTGCAGTATAAATTCCTTTTGACCTGGCAAGGTCAGCTATTTCTTTTATTGGAAAGACGAGACCTGTGGTACAAGTCACATGCGGAACAGCAATCACCTTAGTCTTAGAGTTGATTAGTTTTTTAATCTCCTCCAGATTCTTTTCCTGCGTATTCTTAGGCTCAAAAGTCCGCAAAACAATTCCTTCTAATTTAGCTCGATTGAGCCAAGGCAATGCATTGCCCACATGCTCATGGGTGGTAAGGATTACTTCATCGCCTTTTTGTAAAGGCAAACCCCAAACCATAATATTTATCCCTTCGGTAGTATTATGAGTCAAACTGAGCTCATCAGTTCCGACACCTAAAAAACTCGCAAGCATGGCTCGCTCCTGATCAAACTTTCCATATTCCCCTGATCTGTTGATTTCTTCCAAACAGGAGTTCATTGCTTGACTGACGGCATACGGTGCTGGTCCAAATGTTCCATTGTTCATGTAAATTCTTTCATGAGTTAGCGGAAACCCCTTTCTGATTTCTTTCCAAAAATCGGCTTCGGATAGCGAATGATCAATCACTGACTTTGGGAAATTAGCTGATGAATTACCGATAAATGCTCCAGAAGCTAGGAAACTAGCGCTTAGTTTTTGCAAAAATTTCCTTCGATTTGACATAGTCTATGCTAAAGATGAAATTCATAAATGACGTTCTAATCTACAAAAGCAGATTTTAAATTCTGCCTGATAGAAAGATTTCTGATTGCAAATCCCTAAAAAATTTAGATTAAATTGATTTTTTTAGTGTTAGACCCACTACCAGCAGCCCATGAAAATCAAAAACTCCAATTACTTAAAATTCTTTATCCTGGTTGGGGTCTTCTTTGGAAGGAGCTATTCCACTTTTGCGCAGCAGCTCAACCAAGAACTTCCAAATATAATCCTGCTCCTTGGC
Source organism: Algoriphagus sp. (assembly GCA_017858365.1). Classification (GTDB taxonomy): domain Bacteria; phylum Bacteroidota; class Bacteroidia; order Cytophagales; family Cyclobacteriaceae; genus Algoriphagus. The sequence continues at coordinate 2,421 of JAFMBQ010000222.1, forward strand.
GATGATCATGGCTGGGACGAAACAGGCTACAACGGACATCCTTATTTAAAAACTCCAGTTTTGGATGAATTAGCCAAAAAAGGAGTTCGAATGAATCGCTTCTATTCTGCATCACCGGTTTGTTCGCCCACTAGAGGAAGCATTTTGACAGGCAGACATCCAAACCGCTATGGTACTTTTACACCAGGCTTTTCGATCCGGCCCGAAGAAATCAGTATTGCGGAATTAATGCAGGCAAAAGGCTATGCGACGGCACATTTCGGAAAGTGGCATCTCGGCCCGGTGAAAGCAGAATCTCCTACTAATCCCGGCGAGATGGGATTTGATGAATGGCTTTCTCATGATAATTTCTTTGAATTAAACCCAGCTCTATCCAGAAATGGAGCAAATCCTGAAATTTTCGAAGGAGAAAGCTCTGAAATCTTAGTGGTGGAAGCCAAAGCATTCATTGAAAAATCGAAAGCCGCTGGCAAACCATTTTTTGTAGTCATTTGGTATGGTTCACCTCACGAACCTTACAGCGGTCTTCCCGAAGATTTAGCTTTGTATGCTGATTTACCAGATACTTTTGGAACAAAGCAAGTTCGCTTGACTTCCAATGAAACCGGACTTCCTGTCACTCGGCTTCAACGGGATGTCTTGCAAGAGCGCTTTGCGGAAATCACTGCCATGGATAGAAGTATAGGCAATCTGCGAAATTACCTATTGGAAAATGAACTTCGGTCAAACACGCTGCTTTGGTACTTTGGAGATAATGGCACCCCGGCTGAAGCAAATGCGACAGTCCCGTTTCGTGAAGACAAAGGCAGTATTTATGAAGGTGGAATTCGCGTACCCAGCGTTTTGGAATGGCCGGGAATAATTCCCCAACCTTTGGAGACAGAGGCCAGCATGAATAGTGCAGATATTTTCCCAACATTAGCAGCAATTATCGGAGCTTTGCTTCCTGATCGCCCAATAGACGGAATTGATCTTTCGCCTTATTTTTCTGGAGAAAAGGCGACAAGAGAAAAACCAATGATGTTTTGGAATGGAAGTCCCAGAGATACGCTTTCAAAGGATCTTTTACCCTATTTGGATCCGAAGCTCCAAGAAGGCACCTCACCTATGGTCAAGTTGATGAATGGAAAAGCCACTCGAGATTTTAAAAATTATGTGCAAACGGATATCATTTCGTCAGATTTTGAAGGTGCACGAGCAATTATTGACCATCACTACAAACTCGTACTAACCGAAAATAAAAATGGTGAAACTCAAACAGAGCTATTTGATTTGAGCACTGATCCAGCTGAGGCCAAAGATATTAAAAACACTTATCCTGACCTTGCGAAAGAATTAGCATTCAAGCTCAGAACTTGGCAAGAATCTGTATTAAACAGTCTTTTAGGAAACGACTACAACAAAAAATAAATGAAAGCAATACTTTACGAATCCTTCCAATCCTTACCTATTATTACTCAGGTTCCCGATCCTTCTCCTTCTAAATCCGGGGTAGTCATTGAAGTGAAAGCTACTGGACTTTGCCGATCTGATTGGCATGGCTGGATGGGTCATGACACCGATATACAGCTTCCACACGTTCCAGGGCATGAATTTGCTGGAATAATTCAGGCGGTTGGATCAGAAGTCAGAAATTGGAAAGTCGGTGATCGAGTGACCGTTCCTTTTGTCTCTGGCTGCGGCAAATGCCCGGAATGTGCATCTGGAAATCATCAGGTTTGCGATGATCAGTTTCAGCCAGGATTCACTAATTGGGGCTCTTTCGCTGAATATGTTGCAATCGATCGAGCTGACATCAATTTGGTAACTCTTCCAGAATCCATGAATTTTCAAACTGCTGCTAGCCTAGGTTGTAGATTTGCGACTTCATTCCGTGCTGTAGTAGATCAGGGCAAAGTTACAGGTGGGCAATGGGTGGCTATTCATGGTTGCGGCGGGGTTGGGTTATCTGCAATTATGATTGCAAATGCACTGGGAGCAAACGTAATCGCGATAGATATTGACGAAAAGAAGTTGGAGTTAGCCAGACAAATCGGTGCTATAGCGACTCTAAATGCAAAAGAAAAAGCTGTAGTCGAAGCAATAAGAGAAATCTCCAAGGGTGGAGTTCATGTGTCGGTTGATGCCTTGGGAAGCCCTGTTACACTTTTCAATTCTGTTTCTTGTTTACGAAAGCGGGGGAAACACATTCAAGTCGGGCTTTTGCTTGCTGATCAAATAAATAGTCCAATTCCAATGAATTTGGTGCTATCCAAGGAGCTGGAAATCTATGGAAGTCATGGTATGCAAGCCTGGAAATATCCTGAGATGATGCAAATGATTACTTCGGGAAAAATGAATCCGGAATTATTGATCGGCCGAACTATCAGTTTGGAAGCAGGAGCAAAAGCTTTGACAGAAATGAATGAATTTCGAGATGCTGGGGTGACTATAATCGATCAATTTTAAATTGCAAAATCATGATGAATCCCAAAGCCTCATCTGTCGAGGAATATTTCAGTTGGCAACCTGAAGCTATTCAAACCAAACTTCAATTGATCCGAGAAACGATTCTGTCCGCAGTTCCCGAAGCAAAAGAAGTGATCAGCTATCATATGCCCGCAATCCGAACCTCTGAGGTTTTGGTTTATTATGCTGCCGCAAAAAAACACATTGGGTTTTATCCCAAAAGTGATGCAATTATTGCTTTCAAAAAGGAATTAACACCTTATAAAACCTCCAAAGGAGCGATTCAATTTCCCTTAGACGAACCTCTTCCGCTCGACTTGATCCGAGACATTGCCCAGTTTAGAAATGAAACGGTGAATGCCAAAGCCTCCAATCCAAAATTAAAATGAGCTTACACAAACACCAGTTTATATTTCTTTTCTTTTTATTGACCACAATTCAATTCAGCATTGCCCAGTCCAATTCACTTTTTAAAAATGAAGAAGACCGGGTACTCAAACTTGCTGAGCAATACAAAAAACTAGTACCAGTTACAATAACTGCTTCGGCTTCTTCCAGAAGTGCCGGCGGGAAAAATGACTTCTATTCCGAAGGCGACTATTGGTCGCCAAATCCGGAAGATCTGAATGGCCCTTACATACGCAGAGATGGAATAACCAATCCTGACAACTTCACAGCACATCGGGAAGCGATGATTCGTTTTTCACAAATTTCTGGAGTATTAGCTTCAGCCTATTTGGTCTCGGGAAAAGAAGAGTATGCAGCCGCTCTGATTCCGCATCTTCGTGCTTGGTTTATAGATGCTGATACCCGGATGAATCCGAATTTGCTTTACGGCCAAGCGATCAAGGGCGTAGTAACTGGAAGAGGGATTGGGATCATTGACACCATCCATCTGATGGAAGTAGCCAAAGCAGTAAAGACAATTGAATCCTCCACGAGCTTGGCTCCAGACGATTTAAAAAAGATCAAAGTGTGGTTTTCGGAATATTTAGATTGGATTTATGCCCATCCCTATGGCATCGCAGAGCGGGATAATGGTAATAATCACAGTATCTGCTGGGCATTGCAGGCGGCAGTTTTTGCAGACTTGGTCGGCAATCAGGAAGTCTTGGACTATTGTCGAGAGATGTATAAGACCAAATTACTTCCCGATCAAATGGCTGAAAACGGATCCTTTCCTTTGGAACTTGCCCGCACCAAACCTTATGGCTATTCACTTTTTACGCTGGATGCCATGACTGCGATCTGTCAGGTGCTTTCAACTCAAACCGAAAATCTATTTGAATTCACTTCAAAAAACGGAAGAAGTATTGAACTGGGGATTTCATTTTTAGCCCCATTTGTGCATGATAAGTCTCTTTGGGTTTATCCAAAAGATGTGATGTATTGGGAAGAATGGCCCGTTCGACATCCCTTTCTGCTTTTCGGAGGATTGGCATTGGATGAATCCGAGTATCTAAACTTGTGGAAAAAACTGGATGGGAATTTTTATAATCCTGAAGTAGTCCGGAATATGCCGGTGCGATTTCCTTTATTATGGGTATCTAAAGAGAGGTTACAATCTTCTGGGTCATCACAGGTACCTATCTCCCAAAGGGATGCCGATAAATTCAAAGCCATTGGAGTAGTTACCTATAGTGATTTCGGCGCCAAAGGTGATGGCAGAGTAGATGATATGGAAGCCATCGCTACCACTCATGCATTCGCCAATCTGCAGGGACTACGCATCAAAGCTGAGGATGGAGCCACCTATTACATTGGAGGAAAAGAGCATACAGCGATCATCCAAACTGACACTGATTTTGGGACGGCCACTTTTATAATTGATGATACCGAAGTAGAAAACCGAAATGCTTCTATTTTCTTGGTCAGTTCAAGCCTCAAATCGTCTAAAATCGAAGGGGTGACTTCACTAAAGCGAAATCAGGAGAAAATCAACGTCTCCTTTCCAGGTCCTTCCTTGATTTCAGTCACCAATTCAAACGAGATGAAGTATATCCGATTTGGGTTGAACCAAAACAATGGAGCTTCGCAAACAGATATTTTTCTAGTAGATAAAGATGGGAATGTAGATAGCAATGCGCCCATCATTTGGGATTTCGATCAGATCACAGAAATTACTG
>JAFMBQ010000223.1 GCA_017858365.1 Algoriphagus sp.
TGCCAATCAAACTAAAGGCAATAATCCGCTGTGGTGATTTTTTGCCCATAAATATTAAAATTATCACTAACAGGAAGATCCCCAAAGCAATATAAAGGTTGTTCTCAACTCCCAAGGCCAAAAGAGTCAGCGCAACAAAACCAAATCCAAAGATGAAATAGGTCTGTGGTAAACCTTCTCTATAAAGCATCAGCAGCATAGCGAAATAGACCATGGCTGTACCAGTGTCAGGTTGAAGTATAATCAATGCCACAGGTATCAATAAAACTGCGAAGGCTTGGAGCTGATAATTTTTCTTGGATAGGTCGAATGTGGGACGCTCCATCACTTTGGCAAGTGCCAAAGCAGTAGCAAATTTGGCAAACTCACTAGCTTGGATTCGGAAGTCTCCAAAACCTATCGTCAGTACCTGTCCTTTTACTTCTTTTCCTATTATGGGTGTGAGGATCAATAAAACGAGGAATATTAAGAAAATTGGGATGGCTAGATTTTCAAAAAGTCGATGATCTGCAGCCATTATGACTATGATGATCGCAATAGCAGTTCCTATCCAAACGAGTTGTTTACCGGAGTTGATGCCAAAATCAAATATGCTTTTCTCTGCCTGTCCGTCATATACAGCTGCGTAGATATTAAACCAGCCTAGAATCACAAGAGAGAAATAAATCAATACTGTTGGCCAGTCGACCCTGTTGATGTTAATATCCGCTTCTCCTCTCATCAGTAAATGAAATTTCCAGCTAGGACATAATTTTCGAGATCAAGTCGCTTTACTTCTCCTTGAATATATTTTTCTATCATCAATGAAGCTGTACTTGCGGCGGCCCTACCTCCCCAGCCTGCATTTTCTACATAGACTGCTATGGCTATCTTTGGATTCTCAAGTGGGGCAAATGCGATAAATACCGAGTGATCTTCTCCATGTGGATTTTGTGCAGTTCCTGTTTTTCCAGCAATGACCAAGTCTTTCATCACCGCTCGATTGGCAGTACCATAAAGTGCTGCTGCCATAGCTTCTTGAATCAAATCAAAATGCTTGGCATCGATTCCTACATCATTCCGTATTAGATATTCCTCTGGAATCATGTTTTTGTCACCATTGATGGTTTTGACCAAATGAGGTTTATAATAATATCCTTTGTTTGCGAAAATTGCAGCCAAGTTTGCCATCTGAAGAGGGGTGACTTGCATTTCCCCTTGACCGATGGAAAGTGAATAAATGGTAGAATACTTCCATCTTCCTTCGCCATAGACCTTATCATAATAAGCACCCGAAGGTATAGAACCACCTCGTTCCCCATACATGTCTATGCCGAGGTTAGAGCCAAGTCCAAATTTTTGCACCTTTTCTCGCCAATCGTTTAATCCTATTTTGGTATCTACAAAAGTATTGGAGGACTTTTCTTGATTAATTATCTGTCGGAAAGCTTGATGATAATAAGGATTACAAGAGTTACGAATAGCTCCAAATAGATCTACTGGGGAAGGATGATTATGACAAGCGACCAGGGATTTGTTACAGGCAAAAGTCGTAGAAGGAAGCAAAATTCCCTCTTGAAGACCGATTAGACTTTGAACGATTTTGAAGATCGAGCCAGGAGGATATACCGCCATTATTGGCCGATTGAAAAGAGGCTTACTAATTTCTGAATTTAATACTTGATAGTTTTTACTGAAATTAGCCCCTGTCAGGCTATTTGGATCATAGAAAGGTGCGGAGATCATCGCTAGGATCTCTCCTGTTTTAGGTTCAATCGCTACTACGGATCCTGTTTTTCCTTGCAATAAATGCTCCCCATACCGCTGCAAATCCATATCAATGGTTGAGGTGATATTATTCCCAGCCACTGATGCGGTATCATATTCACCATTTTTGAAAGGGCCCTTATCAATCCCCCTCACATTTACCATTTTGTATTTTACACCTTTCTTACCGCGAAGTTCTTTTTCGTAGTAGCTCTCCATTCCGGTCAGGCCTACATAGTCTCCTTGAGTATAGTATTTTGAGCTATCTCGCTCGAGTTGTCGACCACTGATCTCTCCTATGTAGCCTAAAGCGTGAGATGCTAAAGGAGAAGGGTAAGATCTCACCGAGCGAGTCATAATAAATAAGCCTGGGTAATCAATCAAAAAATCTTGGATTCGAGCAAAATCTTGAGTAGAAATCTGTTTGATAAAGCTCGAAGGCTTCACCGATGAATATTTCCGTGCCGCAGTATAGGATTCGATTAGTTTTTCTTTGGAAATCTGAAATAACTCCAAAAATCTAGTTGTGTCCCCAACTTGGAATTCCTTCGGGACAATCATCAGATCAAAAATCGGATTGTTATACACCATTAGTTTTCCATGCCGGTCATAGATCAATCCTCGATAGGGGTGGTCTACAATTCTTTGTATAGCATTTCGCTCAGCTTTTTTCATAAAGCTATCGTCCAGAACTTGGATGGTAAATAGCTTAATCAAAAGCACTGCACCCACCAAGAAAATAAAAATGATTATGACTATTGGCCTTTGGTCGTTCATTAGATTCCTCTTCTTCGTTTGAAGAATAGTAGTTGTACAATAATAGCCAAAAGGACAGTAAAAGTCGAGGAGAAGAAGCTTTTGTTTAAGGCAGTTAGAAATCTGCCAGTACCCCATTGGTCGGTCAGGAAGAAAAGTAAACAAAATGCGAAAATCAGCGGCCAAGAATAAGAAATGTACCAGCCAATACCCATTTCTGAGATAGTTGGATTAGTAGTATCATCATATCCTCCACTCGGGCTGATGACTTTCAACCAATGTGGTCTTAGAAATGCTAAAAAAGTAGCTGCTAAGGCATGAATCCCAAGGGTATCGTAAAAAACATCAATGAGAAGTCCCAAGGAGAAACCCAATAATAATAGAGGAATAGCTGGAATAGAAGTTGGCCAACTCAAAATACTAACTAAATAGATAAAGCAGAAAGCGATTCCAAAAAGGGCGAGATTTTTCAATAGGAGGATTTGAATCAGCCCAAGCACAATCACAAGAAAGATAAAGGTGATCAGACTCTTAAAATTCATTAGTCACTTCAGATTTTATATTCAAAGAATCCAGTTCGTCAAATTGAGTATTTTCTACTAAATAAACATATCCGACTTTACTAAAATCTGTACTTAGGGCTATCAAAATATCCAAGTAATTTGGATTATCTTTATTAGAGTTGATTTCAGAAATGATTCCAATACTTATCCCCTCTGGAAATACAGCGTTAAATCCCGATGTGATCACGGTGTCACCAACTTGAGCATTAACATGCCTACCGATATAAAGCATTTTAGCATGTCTTGAATCATTGCCATCCCAATTGACTGAGCCGAAAACACCATTCGATTTTATTTTTGAAGAAATCAGCATTCCCGTATTAAGCAATGAAATGGCAACTGAAAAGTTAACGGAAACTGTTTTCACTCTACCAACTACTCCCTCATGATTGAATACGCCCATTCCGGGTTTAATTCCATCTTTCGATCCTTTATTTAGTGTAAGGTTATTTTGAGAAAACCGAAGAGAATTACTTACTACCCTCGCACCCTTAAATTCATAAGTAGCGGTTAGAAGTGAATCTAACTCAATCGCTATGCTATCAGGGATCGTCTGGAAACCTTCAAGCGCGGCAAGCAAGGAAGCATTTTCAGTGATTAGAGCTTCATTTGCCTCTGCCAAAGAAAAGAAATCTGCTACATCCGATTGCTTCTTTAACGCAGAACCGATTATTGCACTTGAGCTATTGAAGAAAGCTGCCCCCTGCGGTGAGTTATTTTCTACGATCAACCAAATCGCTGTTACTTCCAGTAACACAAATAACAGAAATGCTCTTAAACTATAGAGGAATTGGAGGATGCGTAGCATTCAGGATTTATGTCATCAATACGGTTCGGAAATTCTGTATATTTTTCAATGCTGTTCCAGTCCCACGAACTACTGCTCGAAGTGGATCCTCAGCAATGTGAATCGGAAGCTTGGTTTTCTGGTGAAGACGTTTATCAAGTCCTTTCAAGAGCGCTCCACCACCTGTAAGATGAATACCATTGTCATAAATATCTGCTGAAAGTTCAGGCGGAGCAATCTCCAACGCCTTCAAAACTGCCTCCTCGATTTTAGAAACTGATTTGTCCAATGCGAAAGCAATTTCAGAATAGGAAACCTTGATTACTTTCGGAATTCCAGTCATTAAGTCACGTCCTCTGATTTCATAATCTTCCGGAGGATCATCAAGTTCTGTAAGAGCTGAACCAATAGCAATCTTTACTTTTTCAGCTGATCTCTCACCAATAAGTAAATTATGCTGTCTTCGCATATAATCTAGAATGTCTTTAGTAAAGGTGTCACCCGCTACTCGGATAGACTGATCAGCAACTATTCCAGATAGTGCGATCAAAGCAATCTCTGTCGTACCTCCTCCGATATCAACGATCATGGATCCCATCGGCTTTTCGATATCAATACCTATACCTATTGCAGCAGCGATAGGTTCGTATATCATGTAAACCTCTTTAGCACCTGCGTGCTCTGCGGAGTCACGAACGGCTCTTTTTTCTACTTCAGTGATTCCAGAAGGGATACAGATCACCATCCGGTGAGATTGTGGGAATAAGCCCTTTTTTTGACCAGGGATCATCTTTATTAAACCGCGAATCATCTGCTCAGCAGCATAAAAATCCGCAATCACTCCATCCTTAAGCGGACGAATTGTTTTAATATTTTCGTGCGTTTTCTCATGCATGTTCATTGCTTCACGACCAACTGCGAGCACGCGGTTAGTCGTCTTGTCAATGGCAATGATAGATGGCTCATCTACGACAATTTTATCTTTATGAATAATCAAGGTATTAGCAGTACCCAAATCGATTGCTATATCACTAGAGAAAAAATCAAATAATCCCATTTTGGTGTTTTGTTTGACTGGTTTTTTGGAGTTCAGAGTTTAATATAGTCTGCTTGACTCGTATTAATAAACGGAGGTCGGCAAAATTATTATCTTAAGCTGACATATCTGAAGGAAACCCAATATTTTTTCTTCAGAGCGCAATTTGCAGGCCAATGTTTCTTACGAAGTGTTACACTCCATCCCTTATTCACATTTAATTACTGAAAACTTTGATTTTTAGCCCTCATTGTTTTTACATTAAAATCTTTTACCTTTGTTCCGTATTCGAAAGTTTCTGGAGGGGACCACATGTCCCCTCTTTCATTATACCTACTATGACCGAGCTAAAAAGATCGATTGAAGAACTTGTAGAGAAACACCTTCCAGACGAAAATCATTTCTTAGTCGAGGTTGGTGTTTCAGACAAAGGGGGTAAAAAGCTTCTTAGCATTTTGGTGGATGCGGACACTGGAGTTACTATTCGGGCATGCTCAAAAATAAGTAGAGCAGTATCGGAAGAGATTGAGGCCAAAGAATTGATGCCAGAGGCGTACATTCTTGAAGTCTCTTCTCCTGGAGTAGATTATCCTTTGAATAGCAAACGGCAGTTTCAGAAGAATATCGGACGTTCATTGAAAATTACATTGAATGAAGGCACCGAACTTCTTGGCAAATTACTTGATGTAAGTGATGCTGGGTTAAAGCTCGAAGTGATAAAGAAGGGAAAGGGCAAAAAAGTCGTGGAAGAGGAAGTCCAAGTTCCATTCGAGAATATGAAAAAATCAATTGTACAAGTATCTTTTAAATAATTCAAATGGATGCCAAAATCTTAATAGAGTCCTTCGCAGAATTTGCGAGATCTAAAAATGTGGATCGACCTACAATGATCCGTATCTTGGAAGATGTGTTCAGAGCGATGATTCGCAAGAAGTTTGAGACAGACGAAAACTTCGATGTGACCATTAATGCTGACCAAGGTGACTTAGAGATTTTCCGTATTAGGGAAATTGTTGATGACAATTCTGAAGATATTTGGGATTTTGATAAAATCAGTTTTGCAGAAGCAAGAAAAATTGAGCCTGATTTTGAAATAGGAGAAGAAGTTTATGAGAAAATCCTATTGGAAGAGTTTGGGAGAAGAGCAGTTCAAATGGCTCGACAGACTTTGATTCAGCGGATTAAAGATCTTGAAAAAGATCTCCTATATAATAAATATGAAGAACTCGTTGGCGAAATAATCAGCGCTGAAGTCTACCAGATTCTAGGAAGAGAGATTCTCTTAATGGATCAGGAAGGAAACGAATTGATTCTTCCTAAAGGAGAGCAGATTCCAAAGGATCGTTTTAGAAAAGGTGACACAGTGAAAGCTATTGTTCACCGTGTAGATATGAATAATAGTAATCCAAAGATTATTCTATCCAGAACATCTCCTGTATTCTTGGAACGTTTATTTGAAAATGAGGTTCCTGAAGTATACGATGGACTAATAACCATTATAAAAATCGTTAGAGAGCCAGGTGAGCGTGCGAAAGTAGCGGTTGAATCTTATGATGATCGTATTGATCCAGTAGGAGCATGCGTAGGAATGAAAGGTTCAAGAATCCACGCTGTGGTTCGTGAATTGCAAAATGAAAATATTGACGTGATCAATTACACTGAGAATATGGACTTATATGTGACTCGTGCACTAAGTCCAGCTAAAGTGTCATCGATCACGATGAATGAGGAAACGAAAAGACTTTCTGTGTTCTTAAAGCCAGATCAAGTGTCTTTAGCTATCGGTAAAGGTGGTTATAATATCAAATTGGCAAGTCGATTGGTAGGATATGAGATTGATGTATTTAGAGAATTGAATGAGTCTGAAGAAGAGGACGTCGATTTATTGGAATTTGGTGATGAGATCGAAGGATGGATCATCGATGAATTAAAAAAGACGGGACTAGATACTGCGAGAAGTGTATTAAGTCTGACCAAAGAGGATTTGACCCGAAGAACAGAGCTTGAAGAAGAGACTGTTGAGGAGATTTTCAGAATCCTAAAACAAGAATTTGATCAATAAAATTAGAGCTTAGCTTTAATTAAATACCTATTA
>JAFMBQ010000008.1 GCA_017858365.1 Algoriphagus sp.
ATTTTGAGCGTTTGAAAAGCTATAAATATATGCAATTAAAAGGACACCTCTATCACCTGAAATAGGTTTTGAATTACTCGGTTAAGCTTTTTCATAGTAATTCTAAAATAGTCTAGAAGCTCTTGTTGATCTGCCATTGGATTGACAAATACGAGCTTACACGAATCAAACTGTACCCTTGAAATATGAGGCCCCTTTCTTTTGGTATCAATCGCAGAGCTTTTTAGACTTGCTGAATTACAGAGCGGGCAATTCCAATGCAGGATCATAACTTAAGGATCTATTTTTTAGGGAAGAAAATTCATTGATACTGTATCCTACCATCCACCAGGTGACCCAAGAAACATAGGTATAGATTTCAACATTTGCCGTAAAAAGGGGGATGAGTAAGCCAAATTTAACTACTCCACCCACGAAGGCAATCCTTGCCGCTAATTTATTCCCGGAATTATAGAAAACTTTAATGCAATCCTTAATACTGTAAAATATCAAAGAGATATAAAGCATCATCCCAATCCAACCTAATTGCACTCCATAGATCAAAAATTGATTTTCTCCTCCAACTCTCAGTTCATCTGTGACAGATCCGAAATTCCCACTCATCGCCAAACCTATTCCAAGTGGATTTGCTACCATCGAATCCAATGCCAGCAACCACTCCACTACGTGTCCTAGACTCGAGCTGTTTTCGAAAGTCAAGGTATCCAGTACAAAAAAGTAAAAATCTTCTGAGGCAAAAAGTAGCACATAGATCGCAAAAGCAATCAACGCTAAAAATCCACCTACTATCAATTTGTAAAGTCCGAAAACCAAGGCCACAAAGAAAATCATCACAAAAAATGCGACAAATGCAGCTCTAGAGGCAGAAAAGAACAAACTCCCAAGTGACGCGAACATAATCAATAAGTAAAACCAGTTTTGGGATTTCTTGGTTGTCAAGAACCAAATCAAACCCGCTGCAAAGCCCATTAAGACTGAACTCGCCATCTCCAATGGATCCGAGAAAAAACTCGCTAGTCGTTTTGTCACTGATTGGGTTTCAAAAGTCCAAGTCAACCCAAAATTACCTGTAGGGTCAATGTCATTGATCGCTTGATTGTAAAGCGCATATCCGGAAAACTGTTGAATATGGGAATTAAGCACAAATGTTTCTAGCAAGTTTACTACGAAAGCTCCAATTGCTATGACGAAAATAATTCCAAAAAGCCGCTTAATCTCCAAGTCTGAAAAACGGGTATTTCTACCCAGAAAATAAATAAAACCTGGGATCAGCATACTTTTATAGTACAGCACTTTATTCATGAAGGAAGCTTCGCCGATGGGAAGTAACAGGTACAAAAAACCCAATCCTAAAAACCCAAGCATTAGCCAATCTGTAATTTGAAGCCGTAGCGGATATTCGAAAATTTTTCGATTGTAAAAAACAAAAACTAGGACCGCGATCAGTACGATTAACTCCTTCAAAACCTGAAAAACACCTAAAATCAAGTTTGAACTAGTCGCCAAATAAATCACACTCAAGCTGGTGATGTAAAAAGGCAAAAAAGCCGCCAAGAAGAAAATAAAGTGGGTCCATTTCCCTTTGAACACCATTTCCTGTATAGTCCAGAGAAAGCCTCCACCAACAGTAATTGTGATCAGAAGAAAGAAAATTAGGATCATTTTACTTGAGATTGAAGTGGCATTGTGATTCCGTCCCGAATTCCTTTGGCTACTGATTTTAATTTCTTAAATCTTCCCCGAATCACAAAATATCCAATCCAAAAGCCAAATCGAATCAAATGATATCCAAAAGCTAATGGCTTCTTGAAAGGACTTACAGTACTTCGAATTAAAAGAAACTGATTCCGAACGTGGTAATAAAACACTCTTGGACTGAGTGTGCCCTCCTCATGTTTCTTTTTTGAGGATGCCCCTGCCTCATGGTAGATGAAGGCTTTTGGCGCCAAAGCGATTTCAAAACCCTTTTCTCTAATTCTCAAGCTCCACTCTACATCCTCGAAATAGGCGAAAAATTGCTCGTTTAAAAGCCCTACTTGAAGAATTACTTCTCGTTTGATCAACATGCAGCAACCAGTAGCCCAATCTATCTTTTGAATTCCTGATTCAACCTTTTTTCTGTTTTTTAATTCCCGAAGAGGGATAGCCCTTCCTAAGGTTGGGTCCCATTTTCCACCGGCATTCCAAATTTGATTCCGATCCTTCATCCAATAGATTAATGGCTGGACTACCCCTAAACTTGGGGACTTTTCAAATTGGGACATCATCACCTGTAAAAAATCCGGAGCCACTACCGTGTCATTATTCAACAGCATCAGATGGCTGTAACCCGACTCCAATGCTTTTCGAATTCCCAGATTATTTCCACCTGCAAAACCCGCGTTGGTGCTACTCTGAATTAATGTTATTTCCGGAAATTCCGCCTTTAGTTCATCACCTTCCTGATTATCAGAGGCATTGTCTACCAGAAAAATCCCAAAATCAGGGAAATCTAATTTTCGAAGGGAATGGAGACAGTCAATTGAAAATTGAAGCCCATTCCAATTGACTAGAATAATGGCGACAGAATCTTTAGCTATAGAATCCACGGAATAATTTTCGGTTATTTCTAAAGAGTAAAACAAGGCAAATCAAGAACACAATAATCTCTGTTGATAGAATTGCATAGCAGAGCCCTGTTCCTCCAAACTTAGAAGTCAACAAAGAGGCTATACTAATCATATACACACACATCATCCAAGATGCTTTGAAAAGCAGATTTTTCAAATCTGCAACCAGCATGAGCGTGACGTTCCCGACATTGAGACAAGCTAAAAATGGTACCGCGGATAAGATTTTCAGGTATTTAACTGATTCATCCAAGGATCTCCTGGCTAAAACTTGGATGATCCAAGGCGCAGATAAATAAGTTCCTGCTGCGATCAGCAATCCGATGAACAAAACTCTGATATATACTTTTTTCAAAAAACGAAAAAACGCTGGCTTATCTGTTTGATAAATTTTGGAAGTATTGGGATAAATAGCCTGAATAATCAAAGCCGGGAAAAGTCGTAGAACCATCACTATCCGCTCAGCCAGACTATACATGCCAAGCGTCTCCGCTACCGAGAAAAAACTCAAAATGATCAAACCTCCATTAATGGATATATGGCTGGCCAGATTACTGAAAAAGAAGAGGATATTATCCTTTAGGCTCACCCAAATTGCTGAAAATTGGGGTCGATAGAACTTGATTTCTAAAAAAGTATGAATGTAAAATAGGAGGAAAAGATTAATTCCAAGACCAAAAAACCCCATCATAAAGTTAACCCAGTGACTTTGATCCGGGCTGTGAATAAAAAGGACAATCCCAAGGAGAAAGAGAAGTTTACTGAAAATATTAGTGATGCTAATCAGCTTCATTTTTTCCATTCCTTGAAAAAACCAGAGTGGTAACGTGGCTTCCGAAAAAAGAAGCAAACAAGAGAACACTAAAATGATTTGGTATTCTTTGAACAATCCCATTCCAAAGACACCTATTAGAATAAACAGCGTCGCTAAAAATGCCAACAGAATTTTTCCTGAAAAAACATTGGAGACCAAATGCGAAAGTGCGTCTTTATCTTGCTGATTGACGGCTACATCCTTCGGTGCACTTAGATTATATCCAAATCCGACTAAGATATTGAGTAGAATGATCACTGAAAGTGAAAGATTGACCAAACCAAATTGATCTAAGCCAATACTCTGGATCAAAAGGGGCATGGTAATGAGAGAGATCAGGATGTTTGAAGACTGGATCACAGACATAAAGAAAAAATTCTGGATCGATTTATTCTTTATGATATGCCCTATGGGAAATAATGAAAGTTTTTCAAACATGGCGGTAAGCTATACTAGGCATGCTTTTGGTACAATCGACGAAAGTATAGCATCAATAAAGTTAAAAATCCGATTCCAAAAGCCCCCAAAACCATCCCTTTTACTAATCTGATTTCTGTCCGCTTTAGCGGAAGTCGAGGCTGATCGATGATTTGAATCAGGGGCGAATTATTACGATGATTCACTTTGGCTATTTCCAAGTTTTTAACAATCTCTTGGTATACCGCACCAGTGGCCTGGACGTCAATTTGTCGTTTGCGGCTTTCCACCGTGGCGGAGCTTAACAGCGGATTCGCATTTGGAACCCGATCTGAAGCAGCAGCATAGGCCCCGATACTTTCATCCAAAATTGAGCGAACACTGTCTGCCTGAGTTTGAAGGATACCGAGATTTTCTCCCGTCTTTTTGGTCTTGGTTTCTAAATAGAATGCATTGACATTTTCCACCAATCGCTCATTGAATACTTTTGCAAAAAGCTCATCTTTGGAGGAAATCGAAACCTGAATAATCGTAAGTTTTCGATCAGGCTTCGCCACTGCCAATTGATTTTCCCGAATCAACTTTGAAATTTCTTTGACCACAGAATCTTGAGAAACCGTGAAATTAGACCGAGGAATAGAAAAATCCATGGCCTCAAAATTTACGTCGGAAGCCCATTTTTCATCCAACTCTTGAAAGGAGATAAATCGGTCGATCAATAATTGTCCCTCTTCAAATGGACTCAACAAGGTCTCGCCAAGCATGCGGTCCGAGCGGTAAAGCTCCATGATATTATCACCTTGAAAAAGACCGCTTGTCCCGCCTAAGGAACCTATATTCACGCCAACCAAGGAAGCTAAACCAGACATTTGCCCCATCCCTCCAGCATCTCCATCTTCCAATACAAAAGATGTTTCTCCATGAAAAACTGGCTTTTTAAAAATTGAAACCATTGCTCCAACTCCCAGACCAATGATCCCTGCTACAATAAGGACTACCCATTGCGAGAGAAAATAGCTTAGCCAACTCTTTAGATTTTGAAAGACTTCTTTGAGTGTAAATTGATTGTCCGAAAAATGCTGCGATCCTGCCATTACCAGTTGATTTGTGAAATGACTAATCCCAATGTTGCCAAGCCGGTAGTAATCCCAACGACTTCTCCCAAACGTAGCGGAACTCTAGGTCCTTTAGTCGGCACGATGACTTCCGCTCCCTGCTCTACTGGTGGATAGTTTCGAATTCCAAAGATTCCTTTGGTCCGCTTTACAGCACCATTTGCATAGACTACATAAGTTTGCTTACGATTCGCCCTACGGTCAAATCCTCCGGCATTATTAATATAGTATTTTAAACTTCTGCCGGACTCATGTCGAAGCGTAGTCGGATAGACTAAGTCTCCTCGCATTCGAACAGTTTGGAGTAATTTTGGGACAGATAGAATATCTCCCTCTTCCAAAAGTAAGTCATCTTCTGACCCTGGATAGGTAATGATAGTTTCCAGATTGATGGCAACTGCTTCGGTTTGCTTTAGCTTTACTTCAAATCCGGGAGTTCCCTCCGCAATCTGATCCAGTGACTCTTTTTTGTTTTGTGCCAATTGAGTTGCTACTGGATTTGCTGTTTCGGGTAAATCTCTGAACAAACGCTGCAATAATTCTACCTGTGCCTCAGAATTAGAAGGATCGGCTTCAAGCTTCATTCTCAAGGCTTCCAAATTTCGTTTTCTTCTGATTTCCTCCGATTCGGTATTGAAAAATTCCGTTCGTCGGATCAAGGTTGCTCCTTTGGAATAAGCAAATTGATTTAATCCACCTGCTCGTTTGATTAGATCAGAGATTCGCTCACCGCTGGTCTGAATGGCAAAAATCCCGGGAGAATTCACCTGACCTTCCACGGAGACTAGTTTCTGCATGGTAAAGGTGGAACGCTTTCTGACAATCACCTGATCAAAAGGCATCAGTTCTGGCGATTCGCTGGTGATGGACAAATTGGCCGAAACCTGAGCCGGAATAATATCTGACAAGGTCCCAAGGTCAGTATCCTCTAGTCTTCTGGCGATTTCTATATCTTGGGAATTTGCAGATTCCTGAAGTCCTCCGGCGAGGATAATCAGCTCCTCCACTTTCATGGATTTGGAGAAAGGATAGACACCCGGTCTCTTCACTTCGCCTAGAATCTGAACATATTGCTCATTTTGAATATCATAAATGCTTGCGATCCGAACGACATCTTCACGTTGCAAAGTGACATCAGGAGCAGAGCCAGCCAAAACTGACTTAAGATTCACTTGGATCATTTCTGTACTGAGGTCTGTTTTTGTCCTGAGGATACTTGCCTGCTCGGTGTAAGCATCTCCTCGGAGACCCTCTGCATTTTTAATTAATTGGGAAAGCTTCAGTCCATCCGTCAACGCGAAAGTACCTTCTCGATATACTGCCCCTTTAATCTGAACACGATTGGAATAGCGATTCAAAATCCGCTGAACAGTAATCTCATCTCCTCCTTTGAGGATAAACATCCCAAACTGATTTTGGTAGACATCAGAGACGGAGCGTTGATTGCCGGTAATTCGAGAGATGGCTACACGGTCTTTGAATGCCTCATCTGTAAATCCTCCGGCATAATTTAAGAGATCTTCAAACGTATCTTCTGGAGCAATTTCAAATGTTATTGGTCGCTTGACTTCCCCGTTTACCTTAGCACGAGCGAGAAAAGCCGGCACCAAGATGACATCTTGATCTTTCAGCTGCAGCTCCAAATCGGCCATGCCTTTGGTCAGCATTTCATAGACATCTATCTCAGCAATGAGTTTATTATTTCGAATTAGTCGAATTGCACGGAAAGAGCCATTTTCATTTGGCCCTCCAGCAGCATAAAGTGCATTGAAAACAGTAGAAAAAGCGCTTAAAGTAAATGTCCCGGGCAATCTAACTTCGCCGAGAATATTCACTTTGATCGTTCGCACATTGCCCAGCGTGACTTGGAGAAAAGTATTCGGGTTTGATCCTGAAAGGCCTGGATAATATCTGGAGACCCTGCTTTTAATTATTCCTTGGGCTTCCTCAATAGACTTTCCCGAGACCGAAACCGGACCGATATTATCCAACAGGACAAAGCCATCCGGATTGACTGTCGCTTCATAATATTGTTCGGATTGACCATAGATATCCACATAGATCATGTCACCAGGTCCCAGAATATAATTTTTTGGAGTGGCCTGATTCAGACTTGGCTCAAAACTTAATCTTCTATTCTTGTTGAAGAACAGTGATTCACCGAAGATTTGGGGACCATTTTTTTCAGAATCAACAATTTCCTGTGGTTCATAAAGCCCTTGGGTAATCGTGTTAAAATCGGCTTGCTGTCTAGGTTGTCTTTTGGAAGCATTGGTTGAGCGCGGATTTGTCCCAGAACGATTCAATTCCTCAATTCGGTTTTTAAGCTTAGCCACCTCTGTAGAAGGCATCCCTCTCAATTGAGCCATCTGGAGAAATTCTTCTGGCGAAAGTCCTGCTTCTGCAGCTCTGGATATCAATTCTTCAATTTGCTGATCAGATAATTCATCTACTTTGAGCTGCGTCAAATCTGTCGTTTGCTGCGCAAAAGAAATAGGAGACACAAATACTAAAGCTGCAACTACACTAAAAAAATACCAGAATCGTTTTGTTTGCATCATGTTTTATGGGCAGTTCCGGGTGAATCTAGAACGTATTAAGGACTAAAAATCCGTGAATTTCTTATTTCTACCAAATATAGTTCCAAAAAGGTGCTTTTCAAGTCTTTCAAGATTGCCCTTACTCAGTGCAATTCTTACAAATCTCGATCTGCGTCCGGTCTGCTAAAAGTTGTTTTCGGAAATTAAAATAAGGAATAGATTTCCAAATGGACTCCATCGAATCGGCTTTCAATTCACCCATCACATGCGCTGCATCCTTGTCAAAGCAACAAGGGACCACTTTTCCATCCCAGGTGACAACTGCTCCTTGCCACATGCGCCAGCATTTGTTTTCGATTTTCTTTTTGATCTTCCACTTACCATTTCCAATTGGGACATAGCGTGAGAAGCCTAAATCCGAAGGAATCAAATCAGATCCATTTTCAAAATCGTAGATCTGTGTGGTCTTGAGTTGGAGTTCATCCACGCCAATTTCCTTTGCCCAAGTTTTCAACGAAGGAATCTGCTGCTCATTTTTTCCAGTCACCAAGAATTGAAGAATGACTCTTGGAAAATCCTGCTTAGCTTTTTTCCGCTCCGCTAAAAGTAAACTCAAGCCATGCTGTACTTTCTCAAAGGAGCCTCCAATTCGATAATCCTGATAGACTTCCTGCGTAATACCATCCATTGATACGATGAGCTGCTTGAGTCCGCTTTGGAGCACCTCACCCACTTGCTTTTCTCCTAAGTAGTGGGCATTGGTGGAAGTCGAAGTGAAAATTCCCTGCTGATCTGCATAGCGAACCATTTCGAGAAATCTTGGATTCAAAAATGGCTCACCCTGAAAATAGAGGTGAAGCCAAGTCAGGTGACCTTTGACTTGATCAATGACTTTTTCAAAAAGCTGGTCCTGGAGCATTCCAGTTGGTCGGGTAAAGGATCGCAAACCCGATGGGCATTCAGGACAACGGAGATTACAACTGGTGGTGGGTTCAATTGATAAGGTGGTCGGGTTTCCCCAAAGAATTGGCCTTCCAGCAATTCTAGAAATCTGAAATGAACTCCACAAAAGCGCATAATTCCAAACTTTTTTCAAAGTCAACAATTGAAGAAATGTGCTTACTGAGATCCATTGGTTGTTCACAAGTGCAAATACGGTAGTGATTGCTGAGAAAGCAACTTTTGAATATTTAACCTAAACAGAGAATCATTTGACAATAAAAAACCGGATGCTTTTCTTCGCATCCGGTTTTCCTATTTCTTTCTCGAATTTCTATTTCTTCAAACTCGTATTCATCATCGGAGTGGGCTTCGTCCAAGGTGTCACATCCAGCTTTCTTGGCGTTGGCAAGATTTCATCCAAGGTGTTTCCATCGTAAACCCGACCATTTTTCACCACATGGGTGATGGTATTGGTATTGCGAATGTTTTCCAATGGATTTGCTTCCATGATTACCAAGTCAGCCAACTTACCAGCTTCGATGCTTCCGAGTTCCTTATCCAATCCAAGTGCTTCGGCACCCAAGATCGTCGCGGTCTTCAAAGCATCCAAACCAGACATTCCTCCACTGGCTACAGACCAAAGCTCCCAATGGTAACCTAATCCCTGCAACTGACCGTGAGAACCTACTCCAGCTAATCCACCCTGATCTACGATGGATTTGATGCCAACCGCATGATCTTCGAAGACATGATCTTCCGGAGCAAACCAGCCACCCAATCCACCTGCTCTACGACGGGCTTTCGAATTCAACTCCTCATAAGGCGTAAATCGATTCAGCTTTGGATCGTGTAAAGGACTCTCGGTGGTGTAATAATAGTTTTCAGCCCAAGGACCGCCATAGGCCACAAGCAAAGTTGGAGTTACAGCCATTTTGCTTTCTGCAATGGTCTTAGTCACATCCTTGTATAAAGGATAAATAGGAATCGCATGCTCATGTCCCGGATAGCCATCAAACAGCTGAGTCATGTTCAATTTAAAATCCAAACCACCTTCTGTAGTCGGCATCAGTTTCTGCTCTTTTGCAGCCATGATTACCCATTGACGCATCTGACGATTTCCCACCAAATACATCTTGATGTATTGGGTATTGTAATACTTGCTGTATTGCTTGAGGACATCTTTGGTTTGCTCAAGCGACTTCAGATTATACATCCAATAGCCAACACCTGGACCAGTAGAATATACCCGTGGTCCGGGAACCATTCCTGCCTCCACCATATCACTGTAGGTCAAGACGTCTGTAGTAGCAGTTTGAGGATCTCGAGTTGTGGTAACCCCATAGGCTAGATTAGCAGCATAAATCCAAACCGAATTCTTATGCAATCCCCAAGTAGGCCACATGTGGGCATGAGTATCGATAAATCCAGGGGTGATCGTTTTTCCTGTAGCATCTACCACTTTGGCGCTGCCCGCGTCTAGGGTTCCAGTCTTTCCAACTGCCTTGATTCGATTATTCTCAATCAGAATATCACCGTTTTCGATGACTTCATTCCCTTTCATAGTTACGATTCGGGCATTCTTCAGCAGGATGCTTCCTTTAGGAGTATCTTTCGCAAAGAAGACTTTCACTTGATGTTCCGCAGGCTTGTAGCTCTCTTTTTCTTTCTTTTCTGCTTTATAAATACTATCTGCTTTTGCCTTTTCTTTATCAGTTTTGAAAAGCTCAGCGATCAACTCTTTTTGCTTTTTAGCTAGGGAATCCGCTGTTTTTACAGCTTCAGGACCTAATGCTTTTAAAGTAGAGACACTGTCTGCATCTGCCAGCATTTTCGCTTTTTTTGACGTCTTTACTGAATCTTCAACAAACTCTGCTTTGCTGATATCATAGACCCAGTGGCCATTTCCAAGAGACCAATGCACCTTTTTACCATCGGCTTCCCAAGCTGGCCATTCTCCACCAATCTCCGTTAACTGACGCGAAGGAAAATTACTGGATGCGGGATCGGCCACATTGATAGTTGGGGTCTTTCCAACTTTTGGAATGGTGATTACATAGACATTATTATTGACTTGTGCCAAAGCCAAATTTCCCTCAGGAGCCATTAAAATTGTGCTGGCACTAGCCGGCTGCATGGATGGTTCCTGCGAATTGGATCCTTCTGGCAACATGCAATAATTCACCGCATCTGCATTGGATCGAGGCATTCCCATCACATAACGAACGGTGGAAACCTCTTCCAAACTCGCATGATCGTGGGAATCATGATCTCCGGCTGCTGAGCCAAAAGGTGTTATCCCAGTGATCTTGGCATAAACCTTCTCGTCTTTTCCTTCCCAATTCACGGATAGCAATGCTCCTCCTGATCCATTTAGATATATTCTACTCGGATCTTTGGTGAAGTGAGCATTCCCATAATTCGGAGCATCCATGATTTTCTTTAGCTCTCCGCCAGCGGCTGGTATCCAAACCAATTCTGCCTCTGAACCAGAAAATCCTGGACCTTCTGAATCTTGCAATTCTCTTCTTGGACCTTTGAATACCACAATTCTATTGTCTGGGGACCAAACCGGACCTACATAAAGAGCCGCTTCTTTGGTGAGTTTGGTGACAGTTCCTTTTCCTGCAAGTGAGGCTTTGTAGAGATGACCACTCTCAGTTTCTGACCAAGTGGTGAATACCAATTGAGTTCCATCAGGACTCCAGGAAGGCATGGCTTCGGTGAAGTTATGGGTAGTGATTCGCTTTGGCTCTCCATTCGGATAGTCCATTACGTACAATCTGTTTAGCACAGTAAAAGCCAATTTTTTTCCATCCGGAGAAGGTACTCCATCACGGATTTGAGTGGCTAGTTTGGCTGTGGTATCCTTGATTTCATAATCGAAGTAAAGTCTTGGACCCATGGCCAATTTCACGTCCACTTCGAAAAGAATTTCTTTCGGAGCGCCGTCCATTACCGGAATACTCCAGATTTTTCCGCCGTAAGAGGCGATTACATTTTTAGAGTCAGGCGTAAAAGCCATCGCAGGAAGTACTCCCTGTGGAGCAATCGATTCCTGATCATCTCGCTGAACCGGATAGGCCAACCAGCGCTCATCACCAGACTCTAGATTTCTCAATACTAAACCGGTTTTATCCTCATATCGAGTGCCATAGGCCATATACTTCCCGTCTTTACTCAATGTAGGTGTAAATGCTGAACCATATCTGGATGAAATATTGGTGATTTTCCCTTCTTCCAAATCGTAAGTACCTAGCTGATATTGTGGCAATAATGCATTGTAATTCCAAGCTCCTATACGGTGGGAAAAATAGACTTTTTTACCATCAGGACTTACTACCGGGTCAATGGTCTTCATCGCAGTAGGGTTCTCATTCAATTGAATCCCTCCTCCACCATCTTTGTGATACATCCAAAGTTTAGCAATTCTCCTTCCTTTGCTCACTACGATGTATTCACCATCTGGTGTCCAAGCAGCACCGGGAACATCTCCATTTTTATCTTTGGTGACTTGTACGGTGTCTTTTTTCACCATATCGATGTACCAGAGGTTGTCAGAACCCGCACGGTCAGAGGTGAAAAGTATTTTTTCTCCGTCTGGAGAAAAACGGGGGTGAGTTTCGTAGGCAATGCCAGTGGTAATTGGGGTAGCTTTTCCCCCAGAAATCGGAATCGTATAGATATCTCCCAAAAGATCAAAAGCAAGGGTATTTCCGTCAGGGCTGACATCTAAGCTGATCCAAGTTCCTTCTTTGGTATTGAATTTAACCTCCCGCTCGGGCTTGAGTGGCAGGTCTTTAAATTTTGGATAGTCAAGCGAATCATTTTTCGTGCTATCAAGCTGAGTAATGTGATCTTCTAGCATGGGTGCCAAGGCCGAATCATTTTTAGGCACTAAAGCGGCAAAGCTCACAGAAACTCCCAGGGCTACTAGCAAGGCAGGCTGAGTAATTTTTTTCATAATTAAGGTTTGATGGGTGAGTAATTAGAAATGTTGTATTCAGTTATAAGCTTTTTTCAAAAAAATTAAAGAAGGTCAATTCTGAGCTATTCGACCTCGCATACATTTACAGGAAGTGCTTTATTTTTGAGCTCCATTTTTCCAATACTAGTAAATTTGAAGTCTGGCGCTGCATTGGCAAATTTATCTAAAATAAGAATCTGTCCAGGACTAGCCTTGGATTGAAGTCGGGAGGCCACATTAACAGTATCACCGATCACGGTAAAGTCTAGCTTTTTCAGGGATATTGATCCAATATTTCCGGAAACCATTTCTCCACTATTGATTCCGATTGATACTTTGGGTTTAAACCCTGATTGCTCGGAGTAAACAGGGAGAGCATTCATTTTATTCCGAATGGCAATACAAGCTCGAAGTGCTCTGGCATGGTAATCATCTCCTTTGAAAACGGCCATAATCGCATCCCCGATAAACTTATCAATAATTCCGGCCTCATTCATAATCTCTCGAACCATGAGATCAAAATATTCATTGAGTAATCCTACCACAATGTTAGGCTCCTCATTTTCAGAGATCGCAGTAAATCCGGAAAGATCTATAAAAGCAACTGCTGCTTCTATGGTTTCATTTTCCCATATTCCGGATTCGATTTCACGATTTCCCATGAAGTTTAATACTGTCTCATCGACATACATCTTCAGGATGTTATTTTCTTTCAGTGCTTTCAACGTCGATTTGACCTGATTAATATATTGAGTGGTCTTTTCAATGGTAATCTCCAAATCTTGAAAATCTACGGGCTTGGTAATGAAATCAAAAGCCCCAAGGTTCATGGCAGTTCGGATATTTTCCATGTCTCCATAGGCTGAGATGATGACAGTTTTCAACAAGGAGTGCTTTTCTTTAACTTTGGATAGCAATGTCAAACCATCCATTTCTGGCATATTGATATCGCTCAAGATCATATCTACGTCCTTGTTGGCATCCAATATCTCGAGCGCAATTCGACCATTCAGCGCAAACAAAAACTCAAGCTCTCCCTCACGAATTCGCTTTCGGAATTTTTGCTTGATCAGGATCTCTAAATCCGCCTCGTCATCGACTACCAATATCTTAATCATCGTTAATCTCTTTATTTCTTTGTTATTAGACCTAAAATCTCCCGCTTAAGCGAATCAAAATCAATAGGTTTGGTAAAAAATTCTTTCGCACCTGAACTCATTGCCTTTTGATAATTTTCAGTATCCCCGTAGGCAGAAATCATACTCACATTAATAGTCGGAAACTTATCCTTTATTTTTTTCAATAATTCCAAACCAGTCATTCCTGGCATATTAATATCCGAAAACACATATACTACTTCCGGAGGTTCGTCCTCACTTAATATCAGGAGTGCCTCGTCTCCTGAAAAAGCAAAAGCCAATTCTAAATCTCCACTACGCACTTCCTTCCTAAATTTCTGACGAAAAAGCGTTTCTACATCTCTTTCATCATCAACAATTAAAATCTTTGTCATCTTTTGTTAAGTTAAAATAATAATAAATTCAGTAAACTCACCAGGTACACTTTCTACAGAAAGTTGTCCATTATGTCCTTTGGTGATAATTTCATAACTCATCGATAATCCTAATCCAGTTCCTTTTCCTGCCGGTTTGGTGGTAAAGAATGGCTGGAAAATCTTTGCTTTGATCTCTGCTGGTATCCCATTTCCATTATCTCGGATACGAATCTCAATACCATTGTTAAGCTTTTTGGTGCTTACCCAAACTGTTGGCTTATAAGAAGCCTGCTCGCTATTACCTTGGATAGCCAACTCTTGCCGCTTTTCAGATACCGCATAGAAACCGTTGTTGATCAAGTTTAGTATGACTCGTCCAATATCTTGCTGAACGATTTCCATTCTCGGAAGCATTGGGTCTAGGTCTAATTTAAAGTCAGCATTAAAGGACTTGTCTTTGGCACGCAATCCATGATAACTCAGCCGTAAGTATTCATCAGCCAACGCATTAATATCTGTCAATTCTTTTTGTCCAGAATTATTTCTACTGTGCTGGAGCATTCCCTTTACGATAGAATCTGCACGTTTTCCGTGGGTATTGATCTTATCAAGGTTATCAGAAATATCAGCAAGTATCTCATCTATCAATCCCTCGTCCTGCTCGTCTTTTGTTTTTAATCGCTCCTCTTTTATTTCTTGGATCAATTCATTGCTGACTTCCGAAAAATTGTTGGCAAAATTCAAGGGGTTTTGAATCTCGTGCGCGATTCCTGCAGTTAGCTCACCTAAGGAGGCCATTTTTTCTGACTGAATCAATTGCTCTTGAGTGGATTTCAATTCTTCGATGGATTTATTCAACTGCGCGGTACGATGGTTTACCCGCTCCTCCAATATTCGATTTTCCTTTTTGAGGTAAAAAGACCTTATCTGAACGATGGTATAGATCAAAAGACCTAATATAAATGCATAGATCAAAAATGCCCACCAAGTAAGCCACCAAGGTGATTTAATGGTGAATGAAAATTTAGAAGGTTGACTCCAAACCCCATTAAATCCTTTGGTGATCACTTTAAACGTATAATCTCCCGGTAATAAGTTGAAATAAGTTTTGGATGTGGAATTTTTAGTGATTTCAGACCATTGCTCATCGAACCCTTCAAGCACATATCTGAATTCTATTTCATCTCTACTTTTGATGGAGGGATTGGAATAAATAAATGTGAGGGAGTTTTGATGATGTGGCAAAACCAATCCTATAGGCATCTTGGTCTTTTTATCTAAACTATCCCAGCGGATATTTCTTGCATTAAGATAATTGGCTAATTCTTTCTTATCGAGTTCAAGACTATCTGGAACCTCTAAGTCTTCTACTTTCTGATATCTTTTGAAAAATGAGGGAGATTCATCCATCACCCGGACTCCAGTGAGCTCTACTTTTGAATCAGAGCTTGAACTGGTAACTGGATCTTGAAGATTCACGGTTAATATAGGAGCGGCCCCCCACCAAACCTTTCCCTCTGAAGTAACAAAGGCAGTTGATTGGTTATAATCTGTGAATGGAAATCCCTCTGCTCTTCCAAAATTTGAAAATCGCCAGGCTTGATTAGGATTGTCTTTTTCGGGCTCATCGATCACTACGATTCCATTTTCAGTTCCTAGATGGAGCCTCCCTTTTGACACCACCATATCATATAATCCTTCGGGAACTAAACCATGAATCTTATTGATATTGGTGAGGGAGTCCCGACTTTTATTGAGGATCGAGATCCCCTTGCCTCCTCCGATCACCAATCGCTGGTCAGCCATCAGCAAAAGAACAGATTGATCATTGGTGGCTAGTCCCTCCAAAATTCCAAAATAACTTAAGGTGTTTTTTTCAGGGTCAATTACATTGATTCCAGAATCACTGACAAGCCATATTTTTTGCGCTGAATCTTCTATTAGCCCCCAAATGGTATTACTGGCGAGACCGGAGAAACTATCTAGTTTTTTCATGGTGCCATTTGCCCTGTCAAAAACCAACAAGCCATTATTGGTAGCTATCCACAGCGAACCATCGGCTCTTATTAGCGCCCGAAAATTCACAATAGCCGTTTCTGAATTTCCGAGATATGCTGTAATGGTTTTTGCATTCAAATCAAGAATACTAAATCCGCCTCCTGCGCCGATAAAAAACAGATCCTCCTTGATTTTTGTGATTCCACGCATATTATTCAAGCCTGCATTTCCCGAAATCACAAGTTCTTTAAGGCTATTTTCTTTCGGATTATAAATCATCAAGCCCGCATAGGTACTAAACCAAATACGGCCTTTGCTATCTTCAGTGATGCCCCAGATATCATTACTTAGTAATCCATCCTCTGTCGTGAAATGCCTGGAATCCATCCCAAAGGGGTCATAGAGCGTCAGGCCTTGCAGCCAGGACCCAGACCAATAAATTCCTTCTTGATCAAATATATTGACCGCAGGAGGCCCTTGACCTGCAAGATTTGATTTGGTCTTTATGGTTTTTATGGTCCCTTTTTTTGGATTGTAAATACTGAAAAACTGATTAGACCCGATCCAAATTTTCTCCTCTTTATCCAAAGTAACTGTAATTGGGGCTCCTTCAAATCCTTGGTCTTCTGCCAATCGAGTGATGCTGGAATTTTCTAATGAAATACTGGAAAGACCTGGAGAGAAGGAAGAGATAAGTATTTCACCATCGGAAGTTTCTTTGAAATCAGCATTAGCAAAGGTTTCCAAGCCAATTTTTTGATCGAAGAGTTTCATTTTATTCCGATCTGCATCAATTACTAATACACCAAGACTAATTCCTATCCAAAGGTTATTTTTTGAATCAATGAATGACCCTAGGGCGTTGCTGATTCCTAATTCAAGGGCTCCAAGGTCAAGATTGGAGATTGTCCGATTCTTTAAATCAATGAACTTATGCTCCGCATTAGTTCTTCCTCCCCAATAATTTCCGTCTTGGTCCACATTGCCACGAGAGAATCCATAGGAGAGTTCAAAATTTTCCACCAATTCCTTCTCTAGGTCAATTACTAGGATTCCTTTTTGGAAACTTGATACAATCAGTTTGCCATCGGGGGCAAAATCTAAATCCGAGATCGAATTCAGTGCTCCGGTAAAATCACTTTTCACAATCGGATAGAGGTGAAACTCAGATCCGGTAAATTTAACCAATCCTTTTTCGGTGGCTATCCAATGAATGCCATCCGGACTTATAACCTGCGCAAAAATAACATTCCCTGGCAAGCCTTGCCCGTTAGAAAGACTTAAAATTCCCGCATTTACATTTTCCAATTTTAACGGAGTGATGACTTGAGTTATAATAGGCTCGGGAAGTCTAGCTACTGTACTTGTTAGCGAATCTGATTCTATTTCAAGTTTAAAGGGAAACACTTCTAATTGATCCCAATCGAATGTCGTTTTCTCTACGGGATTTTTTAAGGGAATTTCCTCTTCTAAGTAGAAAGGCTTCGATGGCAATCGATCTAGATCAAATTGAAAAGTCTTTCCTTGAGGCACAAATTCTTTAGGCACTTCTTTCCATACGATCGGTTTTCCCTCAGGTACTTGGAAAGGGACAGCCTTAGGAATTTCAAAACCAGATGGATTCTCAGGGTATGGAACTTCTACCTTTGTTTGGCACGAAAAGACAAGCAGCCCAAAGAAAAAAGCTAAAGGTAAAGCCTTAAAAATATTTTTTCGTATTGTCATCTTTCGTTTTAGCTTATTCAAATTGGAAGTTTGATACAGATCTCAGTTCCTACTCCCTCCTTAGAATGGACACTAATCTCGCCACCATGAGCTTTTATGATGTCATAGCTGAGTGACATCCCTAGTCCAGTTCCCTGGCCAGTAGGTTTGGTAGTAAAAAAGGGTTGAAAAATTTTCTGTTTGGTTGCTTCAGACATCCCGATTCCATTGTCTTTTACTCTGATCTCTATACTATTTCCGGATTTTTTTGTTGAAACCTCCACGGTTGGTTTAAAGGATTCCTTAGAATCTCCATCCTTTTTCAATTGGGCTCCCCTTTCATTTACTGCATAAAAAGCATTGTTTATTAAGTTCAAAAATACCCTTCCGATATCTTGGGAAATCAAATCAATCATAGGAAGTCCTTCCTCAAGATACGCTTTAAAATCGGCATTGAAACTTTTGTCTTTCGCACGCAAACCATGATAGGATAGCCGTAAATATTCATCTAATAGCTCGTTGATATCTGTAGCTACTTTGATCCCAGAACTGGTTCTAGAGTGCAAGAGCATTCCCTTTACGATACCATCTGCCCGCTTTCCGTGAAGATTGATTTTCGTCAGATTTTCTTTGATGTCTTTCAGGATTTCCTCAACAAGTCCTTCATCCCTTAGTTCAGGAGCTTTTGCTCGCTCCTCTTCTAGCTCTACTATCAGTTCATTGCTGACTTCAGAAAAATTATTAACAAAATTTAGCGGATTTTGAATCTCATGAGCAATCCCTGCTGTCAATTCTCCAAGGGAAGCCATTTTCTCAGCATGGATCAATTGATCTTGGGTAGACTTTAAGTCATCAATTGCCTTTTGTAATTCTTCCTTTTGCTGAACCAACTCTGAAGTTCGCTCACTTACCTGTACCTCAAGTTCGGCTTTGAGTTTGGCAGTAATTTCCAATTCCCGCTCCCTTTCAATCGCTTTTAATCGATCAATCTCAAGTTTTTTGGCTTGTTTTCGATTATTGATCCACATGGCGATCGCCCATATTAGGGCAAAAATGCTCGCAATTTCGAAATAATCAGCACGCTTTGCATAAAACACCGGAAAGATCAATTCAACCAAATGTTTGACAATTTGAATCCCGATAATTGGAAGCCAAGAATAAAGCACTTGTTTCCTCCCAGCAAATTCAGGCTTGGTCAGGATCAAATAAATCAATCCAGAGATCGGGAAAATTGAAGCAAAAGAAGTCAAAAGCTCATATTCCTTATCTATTCCAGCGGTTAGCAATAGGACTGCAATTGCCACAAATAGAATAAGGTTAAAAGCAGGAAACCATTTAGTGGGTGGCAACTCTCCTTTTCTTGGCTTTTTAAAAACCAAGGTTAAAACAATAGTTAGGATATTTACTAAAACCATACGACAAGACTATTAATTTTACTCAAAACTATTTTCATCAAGAGGTAAGATAATTATAAATTCTGCACCTTTCTTTATTTCTCTTTGTCCCGAACTCAGCGAGGATTCTACAATAAGCTCCCTTCCACGTGATTTTATACGAGAGTAACTAAGCGGTAAGCCCAGTCCAGTTTCTTTTCCTGTAATTTTTGTAATAAAAGAATGGTTGGAATACTTTGTCTTTAATCGTCTAAGGAATCTCTCTACCATTATCTAAAACCCGAGTCTCAATTCCTTCTGCTAACTATTTGGAGGATACACTAACTTTTGGATAGTAACCATTTTTCGAGTTTTCTATCCTCCGTTGATAAGCTATTTATCTTATTCAGATACTGCATAGAATATATTATTTTAAATTTTGAAGAGAGCTTTTCAAATATCCCTTGAAGTCAAATTGGGCGGGGGAACTTCTAGATCCAAATTGGACAGATACTCTGCGTAGAAATCCTGGTCCTTGGGCCGAATAACATGTTAGCAGAGTCGTAGGTATTTCTCAATCATATTGGTATCCGTATTTTCTTTCTGGGCTTCACCTGATTAAAAGAAATCCAAAAAAAGGAAACCGGGAAGAACCTTAATCACCCTAACTAAGCTCTTCCCGGTAGTTTAAAAAATATGAGTTAATCCTTGAAAAATGTGATCAGTTTGACTGCTAATCTTAATCGATTTAATAAAACTCATTCCTGGTCCCCTTTGCTGCTTTACATTTAATTATAAAACAGGTTCATTAGCTAGTGTTAAGTAAATCTATCAGCCTGAGCCTTCAATGAGGATACGTTTTAAAAATACTTATTTGCTATCATCTTGCATTTCCATTGCCGCCTGGGCCTCTGCAGTCTCTCGAATTTTGGTCAAAGCCATCGTAAGAGCTGCGGCATCCCAATAGCCATGTGTTTTTACAATTTTTCCATCAACAAATTGGGAGGTTAGATGGACTGGCATTTCAAATGACTCCCCTGAAGCAGCGATGGTCCCTTTCCAAAGCCCCCAATAATTCACCCAAGTTTCTCCTTCATCATTTATGACCATCTCATAAATATCTTTCTCCCGATCAAAGGAGTAACTAGATAGCGGTTCTAAACTTAATTTTTGTCCCGCAATAATCTCTTGAATTGAAGCTGGGTTTTCCTCTGATGTATTAAACAAAATGGTAGCACCGTCTGCATAACTTTTTTCATAAGCCTCCCAATCTCCCTCCACGTAATACCCAATATTAGATTTGACTATTTCAATTTCTATAGAATGCTGGGTATAACGAGTCTTTGTATCACATCCAAATGCTATGAGAAATACTCCGAGGAACAATATATTTTTCATAGTCGTAAGTTTCTAAACATTGGAAATCTTAATGATGAATCAAGTTGAATTTTATTTAGAAAACTTGGAAACGATTTAGTACCAAAATAGTCTTAGACTTCCCGAATGATATAATATTTTACCCGAAGGATATTTTAAATACATTAAATTGATTTTCAAATCCTTCTATTCCTTACATTTAACTATGAAAAAATTTTTTCTAATGCCCTTTTTTTTGATTTCCACTTTGGGTTTTGCGCAGATTGAATCTAGAAATGAATTTTTCCAATATCACGAAGTCTTTGTAGAGACTGATAATTTTGGATACGAATACTTGGATAACCTCGAAACAGCCATTGCCAAGATGCCAAAAGACTCCCCAGTAAGATTGAAAGTTATTAATGACTTGGGATATTATTATCATACCCGGAATCTGAACAAAGCCTTAAACATAGTACAGAAGGGTATAGAAGAGTCGATAGAAAAGAATCAAAATTACTGGGTTGGGAAGCTGCTTGTTTCAAAAGGGGCCATATTACTTCGTTTGGAGGAATTAGATTCTGCTGAGCAGGCACTCAAGGATGCTATCCCCCTAATCCCACCTAGTGAATCTTGGCTTCTATACACCAACTTAGGATATGTCTATGAGCGGAAAGGAATGCTAGGTGAAGCTTTTACTTATGCTTCCAAAACACTTGAAATCGGAGAAAAATATGGAGATGAAAAGGCTAATGCTATGGCCTATTCTGATATGAGTAATCTCTTTTGGAAACAAGGAAAGTTTGAATTTGCCTTGAGTTATGGATTGAAATCGCTTCGGATTTTTGAAAAACGAGGTTTAAATGACTTAGACTTTGATTTTACACTGCATTTAGTCGGACAATATCTAGTTGATCTAAAGCGGCCAAAAGAGGCAGTCCAATATTTTGAGCAGTCCGCCAAAATTGGAGAGCGATACGGATTTTACAATAATTTAAGTGACACATTTATAGCACTTGCCAACCTTCAAACTCAGCTTGGAAATTATTCGGAAGCCAAAAAATCAGGTCTAGAAGCCCTCCGATACGCTGAATTATTGGAGAATGACTTTATGATCATGAGATCTTACTTTTCATTAGGAAAGGCAAGCTTTGCTTCACAGGATTATTTACAAGCTTCTAACTACTTCGAAACGAGTATTACCAAAGTGAAGGACGACTTTGGAGATAAATTTTATTTGAGTTTGGTCTATAAAGAATTGAGTAGAGCCTATGAAGGTGCCGGAGCTTTCAAGAAGGCGTTACTGACTTCTCGAAAATCTGAAGAATTCAAAAAGGATGTGTTCACGGCAGAGGCCGAAGAACGGATAGCCCTAATTCAGACTCAACTAGAAGTCGCTCAAAAAGAAAATACAATCAAGCTTCAGGAAGCCAAATTAAGCCAGCAAAAGATCATTCAGATATTATATCTTACGATTGCGGTTGTTTTGATCGTGATTCTGTTTCTCCTGTATCGGGTTTACATCCGAAAGAGATCATATAGTCTTTTACTTGAAAAGAAAAACGAGGAAAAGGAATTTCTGCTTAGAGAAATCCATCATCGAGTCAAAAATAACCTAGAAACAATCTCGAGCCTTTTGTCTCTACAAATCTCAAAAATTAAAAACCGGGAATTTCAGCAAGTGATGGAGGAAACCTATACCCGAGTCCAAAGTATGGGTATGATCCATCTCCAACTCTATGGGGAGAAAAATCTGAAAGGCGTCGAGATGAAATATTTCTTTGAAAGCTTGGGGCGATTTATTCTAGAAACATTCGATGCTGAGGATCGAGTTGATGTGGACGTAGATATGTCTACGCTGAAACTAGATGTGGATCTTGCAATCCCGATTGGACTGATAGTGAATGAGCTGATTTCCAACTCACTAAAATATGCCCTCCCAAAACAAGAAAGAGGGGAAATCCGAGTCAGTCTCTATGAGAAGGGAGAAATTCTACTCTTGGAAGTCGCAGACAATGGAATCGGAATCCAGCCGAATTTTATTCCTCTTGGGACAGGATTTGGGAGTGAATTGATCAGTCTATTGACCAGACAATTAGACGGAAAAATGACCTTGATTGAATCCCACGGAGCCGCCTTTTCATTCGAATTCTTTTTAACAAAAGCAGCATGACCCCAACTAAAATTTTGATCGTTGAAGATGATATGATCATCGCCGCCAATATCAGTTTGCAGCTGAGCAAGCTTGGCTATGAGGTCACAGGAATCGAGACCAGAGCAGCAGATGCAATTCACCACGCCCTAGAAAGCAAACCCGATTTGATTCTCATGGATATTCAACTCAGAGGAGAGTCCACCGGAATCGAAGCTGCTCACGCCATTCATGAAACATTAGATATCCCAATAATCTATTTGACTGCAAATGAAGATGATGCCACTTTCCAAAAAGCAAAAGACACGCATCCATTTGCTTTCATTTCCAAGCCATTTTCCAATCAAAACCTGGAACGAACTATCGCACTGGTCGAGGAACGAATCAAGGGCACTTCGAAAAAAATAGCCGAAGAAAGCATCTTTCAAGAGGGTCAAGAGGATCGAATTTTTATCCGAAACCAAAATAAATTGATCAAAGTGATGCTTGATGATATCCTCTGGGTAGAGGCCGAGCGAAACTATTGTAAAATCACAACTACTCAGCAAGCCTTCTTGATTGTAAGTCCGCTGAATAAACTTTGTGAAAAAATGGATCAAAAGCGATTTGTTAGAATTCATCGCTCCTTCATGGTCAACTTTTCAAAATTGGAAGCCGTAGCAGAAACCCATGTAGAATTGAAAGGGAAAATCCTCCCGATCGGCAAGCAATTCAAGGAGGATCT
Organism: Algoriphagus sp.; assembly: GCA_017858365.1. Lineage (GTDB taxonomy): Bacteria > Bacteroidota > Bacteroidia > Cytophagales > Cyclobacteriaceae > Algoriphagus. The sequence goes on from JAFMBQ010000008.1 coordinate 23,204, forward strand.
TCTCCGATTGGTGAATAAAGTATAGACTAATTATATCCTTTATTAATGGCTTTCCATAATTTAGGGACTATCCGCTCAATCTCGATCAACTGAAATCTAATCCAGTAACTTAAATCCGGGGCCCTGTAGGAAAGTGTTTGGTGAAAATAGAGTCCGACAGACAGGTATAGGTTAAAATCTAGACCTAATTTCCTTTTAATCCTTTGATCACCACATTCCCAGTTCCTTTAGGGTCGCAAGGATAGCCAAAGTCTTTCCGCCAAGCAGGTTCGTCATAGAGAATAGCATAAAAATCATCAAGGTATAAACGTGTCTGTTCAAGGTATTTCTCTTCCAATAATGGCATGTCTTTATATAGCTTGTAGAGCTCCCGCTTTAGCGCATTGAAATGGTTAATAGTAGGGATAAAATCATCGAGATTCTCCAGACAATATCCCCTATACCTTCGCTCACGTACTGAGCTCATCTTCAATCCATCTGCAGGAAGCGCATAGGGAGCATTTACAATTCCTGAATGATCGAAATCATAGGGAACAGCAAATGGCAACTGAGCCCCGCCCGCATTTAGAAGCTTTATATTCTGCCGATACTGGACTGACCAATCTGTATTTCCAATCAGATATTCAAAAACTGCCAGGATTTGGAATTCTTTCGTTTGGGTTTGACGTGGATTCAGATTCCTTTTCAAAGGGGTCAGTCCATTCCTAGATGCCATTTGTTTTTCATCCTCCAAAAGAAATGCGTAAAATGATTCAGGATTTTTAGTTTTCCCCTCCTGCTCCAATTTGATATTTACCAGCCTTACTTTAAAACTAAGCGGTGTAAGGAGGTTATAGAGTTTGTAAACCAACCATTCGCGGATGACATATTCATCACCTTGGCAGGGCATGACCAGTTTTAATTCCTTTTGACCAGAAAACATGGAGGATTGAGTGACTTCATCATTTTCAAACCTTAGCATCAAAGGAGCATAGGTGCAATTCCCCAAAAGTCTTCGGAAATTTCCTCGGGCTTTCACTTCAATTGAAAGGGATTTCTCAGAATTACCGTTGACTTTATACGAAAGTGTTAGCGGATAAAATTTTGGATTTTGAGATTTATCATTCAGCGGTCTGCGCATATCCCCGCTGAGCACTAGTTCTATAATTTCCTTGGAATCGAAAAGTTCAGAATAAGAAGTTGAAATAGTGTCGAGGGTCGAACAGTTATATTCCCTCGCCTCTAAACTTCCAAAAGATCCCAAGAGGACTAAGCTTAACCAGACTCGGATAGCGATACCCATACCATTATGGTTTAAAATTATTTGTTCAATTGATCGGGAGTTTAATGATAAATTCAGAACCAGACTCACCTTGTCCTTCATGTGTGATCATGCTAAGCTCTCCACCATGAGCCTTCACGATATCATAGGAAAGTGACAGTCCCAACCCAGTACCCTGACCAGTTGGCTTAGTTGTGAAAAAAGGCTGAAAAATCTTATCTCGAATCTGCTCTGGCACTCCATTACCATTATCACTAACCCTGATTTCAACCGCGTCACCCAGCCATTTTGTAGTCACATTTACTTGAGGGTGATATGAGTCAGGATTAGACTTTAATCGCTCATTGACAGCATAAAAGGCATTATTGATCAAATTGAGTAAAACCCTTCCTATGTCTTGAGGAATGATTTTGATCTTTTTTAGATTTGGGTCTAAGGTATAATTGAACTCCGCGGCAAAGTCTTTATCCTTGGCTTTGATACCATGAAAAGACAAATTCAAATATTGAATAGTTAAGGCATTCAAATCGGTAAACTCTTTTTGCCCAGTGTTGATACGACTGTGCTGAAGCATATTCATAATGATCCCACTTGCGAGATGACCATATTTATTGATCTTGCCTAGATTAGACTTTACATCGCCAATTACCCAAAGAGCAGTCGTTGTATCTCCCTTCTGGAGATTATCTTGCATTTCATCGACTAGCTCGGAAGTGACTTCAGAAAAGTTATTTACAAAATTCAATGGATTCTGAAGTTGATGGCTAATGCCAGCGGTCAATTCACCCAAAGAGGCCATTTTCTCTGATTGAATCAGTTGAAGCTGAGTTAATTTGAGTTGGTCAAGCGTATTTTCCAGTTTTTCGTTTTTACTCTTTATTTCGTTGTTTCTTTCTTTAAGGGTTTGGTATGCTTTGTCCAGTCTGTTCCGGTTTCGATAGACTAAAAACAGAATAATCAAGAAAGTAAACAAGCCCACAAAAGCTGAAAAGGTAAGCCATTGTTGCCTGATGGCAGCCTTCTCGAATTCCAGTGTTTTTTTGGAAAACTCGTACTCTGCCTCCAGATTAGTAGCCAATCGTTGACCTAAGGCAGTGTTTATACTATCGTTATACAGTTTGAAAAGCTTGTAATTATCCAGTGCTTCCTGATAATTCCCCATTCCTTCATTGATTTTTGCCAAGAGCTCATTCGCATTGCGCAACTGGGTAGTCTGACCCATTTTCACTGCTTGTTCCAATCCTTTGGCACCGTAAATCACGGCCTCATCAAGATTTCCTTTTTTATAATACAATTCTGCAAGTCCTAGCAAGGAGTGTGAATAAGGCACCCCATATCCTTTTTCCTCAGCGATATCGATGGATCTGCGATATAGCTCTTCTGCCAGCTCCGTACTATCCATAGCCGCATAGATATCAGCCATCGTCCGTGCAGTCATTTCTATAAATTCAGGGCTTTGCAATTCCAATGCAGATGCATAACCTATTTTTAGATTTTCAAGGGCGGCCAGCAGATTATTCTGTTTGAGTTCTACATCACCGATGTTATTATATGCTAGAATTACGCGGCCCTGGTTTCCGATTCCCTGATAGATCGAAAGCATCTCTTTGTATTTTGATTTGGCCTCTTCAAATTTCTCTTGCTCAAAGTAAATCAGGGCAACATTATTTAGTGCGGCAGCCTTCACGTTCAAATTACCAGTTTTTTCTGCACCTTTTATTGCCTCAAAAAAGTTGTTTAGAGCCTCTGTATAATTCCCGAGATTGAAATAAACCAGTCCAATATTATTTAAGATTCCCGGGACTAATTCCTGATCGGAAAGTTCTTTCGCAATAGTCATCGAACTGGTATAATATGCTATTGACTCTACGAATTCGCCTTTATTTTGAAGTGCGTTTCCATAAATTTTCAAAGCTTCAGATTCACCCTTTTTATAATTTGCCTCGCGACAATGCAAAATTTGCTGATCAAGAAATAAGATGGCACTGTCTGGATTACTCTCCGCAAGCATAAAGCCCAGTTCATTGGCTTTGTTGAGGTAAACTGTATCCTTAGAATATCCAGTTTTGCTAGAAAGTTTGGTCAGGTCTGCTTTCAGGCTTTCAATTGTCTGTGCCGCCACGGTACCTATAAATAGAAGGAAAAAAGCGAGCACAAAAAAAGGAATTGCCCTAGATCTAATTAGATGAATCGCAAATAGCCTTTTCATAAATAAATCATAATTAATTTATTAATCGCCGGGGTTTTACAAAATTGAACTTTGAACTATAAAAATTTGGATTTTTAACTTAAAAAACTACCTTTATTTTGTATAATTTATATTTTAACTTACATATGATGAAAAGAAATTGCACAGCGACAAGTAATTCTTGGTTCTTATTTTTTGTAACAGAATCGGAGTGTTCTCAAGTATCATATCATTCACTATCCGAAGATATAGACGCTGAATTAATCACCACTATCTCCATAAGCGAAGAAGATAGCCCTGAACAAGGTGATTCACCAGAAAGTGCTGATGAAGAAAGTGAGGGGTTTGCAGAAAGAGGAGTTGATCCTGCGCGAACTGTAGTAGACCCTGCGCGAACCATTGTAGACCCCGCCAGAACAAGGGGGGTCGATCCTGCTAGAACTCGCGGAGAAGAAGAGAAACCTTCAACAAAATAGGCCCAGGAAGCTCTTCTTTCTGGGCCTATTTTTTTTCGTTCGCTAATTTTCATTGTAAGAGATTAATTTAGGGTTTTCATTATTAGTTGACTGAGTGTATACTTGAATTGATCTAACCTCTGAGTCAAAAAAACATGTGATTTTTTGGAATCTAGTATTGGCAAATGAATCTGTTTAATAATTAAGTTGATAAACAAAATTAACATTCTTATAAAAATCAATGCTACTAGAAAGTTTAACCTTCCTAATAGCATTGTAAAAATTCATTTTAATCTAGAAAAATTATTCTTTAGGCGGTGTGACTATATACCCTTGCTGAGTCAGAATATTCAACATATCATACCAATCACCCTGCTGTCCTTCTGCAACAATAGGCATCAAAGCCATAAAAAAGATAAAGATCAGAGTGCCTTTTAATGTTCATAGTTTTGAATAGTTTCAATTTTGAAAGTTTTATGAGCCTGATCCAAGTAATTCATTTTTTACGAAAATGGAAAACTACTTTGGACGAAGTTCGAGTTAATATGTCCTAGCTAATACTAATTCTTCCCAAACCTGTTTTATGAACAGGTCGTACCGATACTAACAGGATGATGTGAATAATTACAGGAAGTTTTTGAGAAATGCAGGAAGTAAAATAGCTTGATTAAACTTAATCTGAGAGCCATAGGATCGGCTGATTTTGAGGCAGGGAATTTTTAGCTAACCGAGTATCAATTGAGCGTTTTCCTCAGAGATACTATAAAAGGGGTAAAAAGATTACAAATTCAGTCCCTTCACCTTCCACACTCTCCACTTTCAATTCCCCGCCGTGTGCCTTCACAATATCATATGATAGTGATAACCCTAATCCAGTTCCCGATCCAGTTGGCTTGGTAGTGAAAAATGGCTGGAAGATTTTTTCTTTGATGGAGTTGGGAATACCAGCTCCATTGTCCTCAACAGTAATACTTACTCCCGATTGACCATTTGGTTTGCTAACCCGTTTGGTGGTCACCTTTACCTTTGGTTGATATGGGTGATCTGCTCCTCGCTCCTTCACCATGCGCTCATGAACAGCATAAAAAGCATTATTAAGTAGGTT
>JAFMBQ010000224.1 GCA_017858365.1 Algoriphagus sp.
CACTGCTGATAGTAGATATAACCAATACCTAAAGCTAACAAGCAATTACAAGGAATTTACGAATAGAAAATATACCAAAGAAGAAGCAGAAGAATTAGACATAATAGCCAAAGAAGTCCTTGACGAAATCTTAAAAGAAGAAAAAGGCAAATGAGGTATATTGATAGAAATAGATTCAAAGAAGCTGTTGAGGCTAATGGATGGGAAGCTATAAAGCAGACTCAGCATGATGCAATGGATGGGATGACAATCCCACAGAAAAAGGAATATATCCGCAATCATCCGGAATGGAATCAGCTACAGCCAATTATGCTCCAATTGTCAAATAATAAATGTTGGTATTCTGAAGCACCAATTGGAAATGGAGATTTTGAAGTAGACCATTTTCGGCCTAAGAGTTCAGCAAAAGAGAAGATTGATTACAAAGACTCCAAGAGCAAATCAAATGTATTAAAGGCAAATGGTTATTGGTGGTTAGCATATGAATGGAGTAACTATAGGCTTTCAGGAGGACTGGCCAATAAAAGAAGACGAGACAGATTAGGTGATTATGAAGAGGTGCATGGCAAAGGCGAATATTTCCCACTTGATTGCACTGATGTAGGAAGAATTGCAAATGATGAAGAGAATATCAATTGTGAGGTCCCCATTTTACTTGATCCGCTTTGTCAGGAAGATGTAAGCCTTTTGACTTTTGATTCGAATGGTGAGATAATAAGTGCTGGATTGAATGATTACGAGCATGAAAGAGTCTTTCAGTCAATATTTTACTATCATTTGGATTTAGAACAGCTCAATAAAGAGCGGCTAATGGCTTGGAATGACTGTGAAAGAGAGATTCTTGAAATAAAGGAATTAATTGATACAGCACCAGATGAAAGAGCAAGGAGACTGGCTGTTAAAACTTGTTTTGAAAGGCTAACAGATTATGTTAAGAATCCTGATAGGCCTTACTTATCAGCAGTTAAAGCATGCATAAAAGTATATTCTAAACTTGATGGTTTTATTTGGCTTGATCGTTTTGTATCAGCAGTATTACTGTGAGAAAATATGAAACTCGAAGAAATAAAGGGAGCTCACATTGAGCAAGCTGCATCGATAATAGATGAGCAAGGCATTCCAAGAAACTATGTTTGGAGTCAATATTATGTGGTGATTAATGGTAAAGAGTATCCGTTTAAGCACCTTGTCAGAACGGCTTATGAATTGGTTACAGGAGAGCAGCTACAGTTTCAATCCAATGAATCGTACCGTGGATATGTCGAAAATGAATTAGGCTTTGAATTTCGGTATTATGAGGGCGGGTATAACTTCTTCACAAAAGAGGAGTTGGAGTTTTATAGCTCTATAGTCAATACGGATTACAGAACATCAAATCCGACCCATAAATATTATGGGCAAAAACTCTATCCCATCATAGCAAAAGCCAAATATTGGGCCGAGCAAATTTTAATAGATGGATTTAGATTAAGGCAAGATGGGAATTGGTTAAACGGTCATGTTGCTCGAATTAAACCCTATTTCTGGCCAAGAATATACAGTGGGGAAGACAAAGATGTATTTTTCAATGTGGAAGTAAACGGCTCTGATGAATTCATTGGTTATAAATTGGATGGCTATTTCGAGACCACAAAAGCACTTCCTGATTATAAAATCAAATTACTTGAAGAGTACAAAACCCTAATCAATTGGGAATGGCCTAGAATTTCATTTGATCAATTGGATAAATACAATTGGGATAGACTTATTAGCGAAAGTAGAGCTTATGTTCTGGAGTATTTACCACATCACAATCACCTAAAGAAATTACTTTCCAAAGAATCTAAAATTGCTCGTATCACTTGGAATACTAATGGATGGATAAAACCATCTGGTTTAACAGGCAAATCAACCAATCCAAGTTTTGAGAATGAGCATGGGTTTGGTCACGAAGAATGGCTATTTGATGGGGACAAAGTTATTGACGGGTATAAGTATGGATTTTTAGAACCCATCCATAAATTTCGATCAAAGTATGAAGGTCAGAGTTTCGACCTTACGCTTTATACCCGAGATGCAGAATCAAACAAAAGTTTTTGGGTTGCTAATTTGAAAGATGTTGAAGTCCTCCTGCCGGAAGAATCCGAAAAGATATTAGCTCAATACAAGAATGAAGGTTGGTATGGTGAAATGAAAGCTGACCTATATAACCTCAATCTTGATTCCGATCAATTAGACATCTGGATTGAAGAAGGAGCTGAACATTTATTTAATGTAAAATTTAAAGCCTCTCAACTCAATGAAATCCCAGCCGAGTTAATTCCGGTTTTAGACGAGAATGAAATCCCATCAAATAGATACACCTTAATGGATCTACCGGCCGGGCTACAAGAAAAAATTGAAGATGAGGTTAAAACAGGATTTTCTTTTGATGACTCTGGCAGTGAAGATGCTGATCTTGGGACAAAAAGCAAAAGAACCGGAAGAAAGAAGGATATAGAACTAGAATTGAAACACAATATCCTTCAGACCAAATTCTTGAAATACCTTCAAAAGAATTATGGGAAGGCGATTGTGAAACGGGAGTGTACTGCTTATGGAGCTTTGAGGATTGATGTAACTCGGAAGACGAAAACAGGCTACATTTTTTACGAAATCAAAACCTACAATAGCTTAAGAACTTCTATCAGGGAAGGCATTGGACAATTATTGGAATATTGTCTATACCCTAATGTAAATGAAGCTGAAAGTATTGTGTTGGTTTCCCATGTAGCGCCATCAGATGAACTTAAGAACTACCTTAATCACCTAAAGAATTTTATTAAACTTCCTTTCTCCTATATCCATTTTGATATTGAGCAAGAGAAAATAATCACAGAGATTTAAAAACATGACAACAAATAATCTTATAGCCAAAATTTGGTCTTTTTGCGATACCCTTCGAGATGATGGAGTTAGCTACTCAGACTACTTGGAGCAACTTACCTTCTTGCTCTTCCTCAAAATGGCTGATGAATATGAGAAAGGGCCACAAAAAAGGGAATCGGGAATTCCTGAAAAATATAATTGGGATAGTATCTCTTCTAAAAGTGGCGGTAAATTAGAAGCCCATTATGTCGAGCTTTTACGTGAATTAGGGAAAGAGCCTGGAATGCTTGGACAGATTTTTACGAAAGCCCAGAATAAAATTCAAGACCCTGCAAAACTGGATCGCTTAGTAAAAATGATTGATAAAGAATCATGGGTAAGCATGGACGCGGACATAAAGGGCGACATGTACGAAGGATTATTGGAGAAAAACGCCCAAGACACAAAAAGTGGCGCGGGCCAGTATTTCACGCCTAGAGACTTAATTACAGCTATTGTAGAATGTGTTCGCCCCGAACCTAAAAAGACAATTGCAGATCCTGCATGCGGTACAGGAGGTTTCTTTCTATCGGCATATGATTTTCTGACCTCTGCATATAAGCTAGATAAAGAGGAGAAACGATTTTTAAAAGAAGAGACTTTTGCAGGTTGGGAGATTGTAGCTTCAACGGCCAGAATGGCTTTGATGAATTTATTTCTTCATAATATCGGAGATATTAATGCCAACCCCCCAATAAGACGGGAAGATGCCCTACTACAAAAACCAAGTGACCTTTTTGACTATGTATTAGCAAATCCTCCTTTTGGTAAAAAAAGTAGTGTCACCATCACCAATGCAGAAGGTAAAGAAGAGAAAGAGGATTTGCTTATAAATAGGAATGACTTCTGGGTTACTACTACTAACAAGCAGCTGAACTTCTTACAGCATATTGTTTCCATGTTGAAGACAACCGGAAAAGCTGCTGTCGTTTTACCAGACAATGTGTTATTTGAAGGTGGAGTTGGTGAAACAGTTCGTAAAAAGTTAATGGAAAAAGCAGAATTGCACACTATCCTACGTTTACCTACTGGAATTTTTTACGCCCACGGAGTAAAGGCCAACGTTCTCTTTTTCGATGCAAAACCTGCTTCAAAAGACATCATGACCAAAGAAGTTTGGTTTTATGATTACCGAACTAACATCAGTCATACCTTGAAAAAGAGTCCACTCAAATTTGAGAATTTAAAAGACTTTGTAGACTGTTATAATCCAAAAAACAGAAACGAAAGGAAAGAAACATGGTCTGAGCAAAATCCAGAAGGAAGATGGAGAAAATATACCTATGATGAAATCCTTGCCAGAGACAAGACAAGTTTAGATATCTTCTGGTTGAGAGATGAAAACATGCTTGATCTTGAGAATTTACCAGAACCTGATATTTTGGCTCTGGAAATTATAGAGAATATTGAATCAGCGCTGGACAGTTTTCGAGAGGTTGCGTTAAAAATTGAGGATTAATGACAGTGCATAACAGCCACACTCACGACAGAAAAACAGACAGATAAATACGATGGGGAATGCCTTAATATGCGTTTGGTGTTATGCGGAATGAAGTGGTTAAATTCAAGTTTGGTTTTTCAAAGCAACATTAGTGCTGGGTTGATAGTTTTGTACCTTAAATTCCGCACGACCACCAAGCACCAAAACCTTAAAGCCTTAAATCCTCACCGATAAAGCAAATACTTCCTCCTCATTTTCTTATACGCCGAAAGCTCTGGCTCCCAGCCGGCACGGATGGTTTCCATGGGAACATCGTCGATAAGTTGCTGTCTGAAGTCACCTCTACCGATCTGGATTTCGATATTGTTCATTTGATTGCTCAGCTTGGAATCAAAAAACTTTTCCTTTTGCGGATGGGCTTTGTACAACTCTCTGATCCACTCAAAATTGATTTGCCCGGACTTCCGTAGTAATTCGGTGTCGTAGGCTCGCAGATCAATTCCGTAGCAAAGCTCATTCATAAAAATCGGCGTCTCAGCCATTCCCTTGATGCCTGTCGGTGTAAAGCTAAACTCGTAAATCCCTTTATAAGCTGGGCTGCCCAATACCGTAAATGGAAAATAGGTTCCTCTGCCATGATTGACCTAAACGCCTTCGAACATACATAGGCTTGGATAAAGCAAAACTGCCTGTTCGGTATTCAGATTTGGGGATGGAGCGACAGGCAACACGTAGCGCATATCATGTGCATAGTTTGCTACAGGAATTACTTGGATGTCTGCGGTTACTTGATTGGCCAACCAACCTTCCCCATTTGCCATCATCGCAAACTCCCCCACGGTGAGTCCATGAGCCATCGGAATCGGAAACATCCCGATTCCCGATCGGTAATCCATATCCAGCACCGGCCCATCAATTAAATACCCGTTTGGGTTTGGCCGATCCAGGATTACTAATGGCTTGCTATTTTCTTCGCAAGCTTCCATCAAGCGAGCCAGAGCATTGATGTTGGTATAAAACCGCACGCCTACATCCTGCAGGTCATAGATTAAAATATCTACATCCTGCAAATCTTCTTTACTCGGTTTGTTCTTTTTGCCATATAAAGAAATGATGGGAATTCCAGTGCGCTTATCGATGGCATCCACCACTTCGGCACCCGCACTGGCATCTCCCCGAAAACCATGCTCAGGGCCAAATACTTTTACAATGTTGATCCCCAGCTTTTGCAAACTGTCCACCAGATGAGTTTTCCCAATGATGGAGGTTTGGTTGGCCAGCAGGGCTACTCTTTTCCCTTTCAGCAAAGGCAGGTATAAATCAGTTTGCTCAGCAGCCGTTCTGATTTCTTGGTTTGGACTTTGGGTTTGGTCCGCTTGTGTTTTTGGGGAACAAAAACTAAGCAATAGACTTAGGGTAAAAAATAAAGTGGGTTTCATATTCATGGCGGAAGAGCTGGTTTATTCCAAAGATACAGGTGAAATGGTTGTTGGTTGTCCGTTGTCGGTTGTCAGGTGTCAGTTGTCGGTTGTCAGTTGTCGGTTGTCCGATGTCGGTTGTCAGTTGTCGGTTGTCGGTTGTCGGTTGTCTCCTACCAACGGCAGGGAAGTCAAATAAGCTATGAGGTTCCAATCGCTCGTCTCCAATCTCTCGTCTCCAATCTCTCGTCTCCAATCTCTAGCTCCTTAATTCTTCCCTTCAAACTCCAAATTGATACTTCCACCAGAGCTTTGCATGGTTACAGGAATTCCGCCTCCGTTGATAGTACCTGAAACTTTATCCTTTTTTTGTTCACCACTGAAATTACTCAGCGAGGTATTCACTCGACCACCACTTAGATTCAAGTCAAGACCCAATCCGCTTGGTACAACTGCGGTGATACTTCCACCACTACTTTTCAGGGTAAGGCTTTTTTCCAGATTGGATAGCTGCGCTTTGATCGATCCTCCACTGGTGCTGGCATCAATACTTCCATTAATTTCCTCCAAGGATACCGAGCCACCGGAAGAGCCGATTGAAATATCCCCTTCGACTTGACTGATTTTGACAGAACCTCCACTCGTCTTCACAGATACATTTCCTCTAAATTCCTCCAATCGAAAAGATCCCCCAGAACTTCTAGTCGTCAATTTCCCATCACTTTTAGACACATTGATGCTTCCGCCGCTGGTATTTATCTCTTGTTCACCCGTGATTTCTGTTAGAGAAATAGATCCTCCACTTGAATTAATGTTTGTGGACATCATATGAGGAACTGAGATTTTAAAGGCGAGACTTAACCGGTTATCCGAATTCCAGCCCCAGCTTCCACTTTTCTTTGCTTTGAGCGTAATGGTATTTCCGTCTTGAGAAAAATCCAGGTCATATTCTTCCAATAGTTCCTCTACTTCGGCACTTTCTGTATCAATCTCTTTGCCTTTGTATTTGACATACATATCGATGGTGACCGTATTTCCAGTGGTCCCTGTTACGGAAACTGATGAACCTGAGGTTTCTACCTTGAGATCACCTGGGCCAGTCAACAAATAATTCTGACTCAAATAGGGCTCTCCATAAAATTTGAAAGAAGTAGCATTAGTGCAACTAGCAGTAACTAGAAAAAAAATTAGAACAAGTAATGATTGTAGATTTTTCATAGGTGGTTTTTTATAG
>JAFMBQ010000225.1 GCA_017858365.1 Algoriphagus sp.
TTGGTAGACACTGATGTACCAACTACCGGAATATCTTCATTGGTAGACACTGATGAACCGACTACCGGAATATCTTCATTGGTAGACACTGATGTACCAACTACCGGAATATCTTCATTGGTAGACACTGATGTACCAACTACCGGAATATCTTCATTGGGAACTAATGATGAAAAACTAGTTATTAATCAAGGAGAAAAATCAGTATCTAAACTACATGGATTGTCTCTAGGAGAGGTAATTGAGTTAAAGGGAGAAAAATACACAATAAATAAAATTATTTCCGAAGGTACAGGAGAAGGTTCTGTGTATCTAATTACAAATTTAAATAAAGAGAAATTAGTATTAAAATTATACAAAGATTTTGAAAATCCAAAGCATGAACCTAATCCAGAAGCTTTAATGCGTATAAAAGACATTGATAATCCTGACATTTTGAAACTTCACGACTTTGGGGTAGGAGAGCATAAATTTAAAGGTAAATTTTGTTTTGAAATATCAGATTTTGCTGCTGGAGGCGATTTATTGAGTATTTCGGATTTCCCAAAAAAATTTACTTTAGAATATATTGAAAAACAATTTATTCCAGAAATATTTAACGGTATTAAAGCACTTCATGATAAACGCATTTATCATTGTGATTTAAAACCAAGTAATATTTTTTATTTAGATGAAAATCAAAACGATTTAATTATTGGTGATTATGGGTCGGCAGCGACTTTTGACATGAAGTTCGAAAATGAGATAGGCGATTTTTCTACTGTTAAAGGGACTAAATATTATACAGCTAATGAGCAATTAAGAAACCATGTTTCTGAAAAAAATGATTATTACTCGTTTGGCATTATTCTTCTTCACTTGCTTTATCCAAATGAATTTACTGATGGGAAGAACTTTAGAAATGTTTCTCCTGATAAGTTCCAAGATATTAGTAATCGTCAAACACGAAACAAGAAGATTATTAATTTTAAAGAAGAATTCAAAAGGGTCAATGTTCTCATAGAGGGATTAACGTTAAATTATTATGAAAATCGATTTGGCAAAACAGAGGTTGAGAAATGGCTAAAAGGCGAAACTTTAATTGTTAATTACGGAAGCAATGCTATTAGACCAGTTAAATGTCTAGGAGGGAAAATTATTAGAACAGAAACTGACTTTATTGATTACATAAAAAATGATGAAACATGGTATGAGAATCTTTTTGAGAATCGCGTATTATTTGATGAGTTATTAAGATGGTTACTTGATTATCGTGATGCTGAAACAAGTAATTTATTTGCTGAAACACATAAATTTTATGTAATATTAGGTAAAGACTATCTTAAAGAAGCTCTTATAAGATTTTTTCAGCCAGAAACTCCTATACGAATTCTTACAAAGCACTTTGATTTTTACAATCCAAGCGTTAATCTGAAGGATGAAGTAGAAAAATTTATTGCAGAGTTAGATGTTATTTGGAAGTTTACAGATATTAAAGATATTCGCTTTTATATTTTTCAAATGGAATTTTCGCTAAGGAAGATGACTTTATCTGAAAATTTTACTACTAATGCTTTAGTTGATAAGATACTTGCTGTTTTTGGTATTCAGCATAAATCTTTTGCTAATTTACAAACGGAAATACATAAAAAGTTAAATGTAAGATCCGCTGATTTGAGTAGAGAGTATCTATTAAACTTGTTTTATTCATTCAATTCGGAGCGTTCATTTAGTGACTATAAAAATAAATACCATATAAATAAAGAAGAAGTTGCAATGTTCTTTATAAAAAATCCCAACTACTTTAATGATGAAAAACTGAAAATAGAAAGAAATATATTCCTCATAAAAAATAATTTAATTAATCTTTCATCATATGATTATAATTCTTTTGTCTTTGAAATATTTAAATCAAAGTGTGATTCGAAAATAGAATTTACCTCACTTTCTTTTGATAAATACAGAAACTTTTCTGTCAAGTATAAGTATTATAAATCATTGAATTCTTTTATGATTGCCAATGGTATAGATGTCAATTTAACCAATCTTTCTGATAATAATTTAGTTCATAATCAAAGTCGGGATTTATTTCAACCCTTTCATGTTTTTGCAGGAGTTGTGTTAAATGAATTATCATTAAAGCATAATATTTCTACTTTAAAAAAAGACGATATAATTTCTTTTCACAAACAATTTATTTTAGCATCAATTAAAAGATACTTATATATTTATTTTGGTCAATTCTTGGCTTTAATAATTCTACTACCAACAATCTATTACATGTACCTAATTCTAACAAATAAATTAAATTTCTAATGATGAAATGTATTTATTTTATAACTATTGAAATAAACTAATAGTAATATTCGGAATTAAAAATGTTGAAAATAAACTTTATTAATTTTAGTGTTAAAAAATATTTATGAGCGGACCAAAAGATTATTCTCCTCCTCCTAGTTATTCTCTAAAGGTATTCGACGGACAACTAAATACTATATTCCAACTACAATGTCAATTAAGCACAATTCAAGATGAATTAAAGCTATGCAGAGTTAATAATATAGACCTAAATATTAGTTTTGATTGTTTAAAAGAGTTAGGTGAAATTGAAGATAATATAAGAACGGCTCTTAAAACTATGGTTTTTGATTACAAGGGAGTATTTGGACAAGCTACTTATGACAAAATTTCTGCTGAAATTGATGCTCGCATAAAGTCACTTGATAAATTAGTAAAGACCTGTCAAGGTATTCAAGATGAATATATATTAAAAAATAATGATTATCAATCTTATCTAAAGTATTTAGAATTATATGATTCAGCTGTTCTTTCTTTTACTAGTTTTAAAGAAGGTATATTAGATTACTTTCAAAAAAATGTGTCAAAAATATCTCCTAAAATTTTCTTAGAGGCTCAATCGGATATTCAATCAGTTAATTTTAGCGAACATAAAGTATCTTTTCAATTAGGTTTTAATTCTATTGCTGAAAATTCAACCAACAAAATAGTGAATGAAGTTTTAGTAAAAGAAAAAGAAATTGGTCAAATTCGAATTATAACAAGTGATAAAATTATTCAACAATTTCCAAATAATCGATTACCAATAAAAAAGGAAGCTATTTCTAAGGATGTGACTGCTATTATCAAACAAATTGAAATAATTTTAAAATTGTGTCCTGTTCCTGAAATTGTATCTAAGTATAGAATAGAATTAGAACGACTTGAGCAAAGTGAGTCGTTGACAGATATTCATTATTATAATCAAATTCATGATTCAATAATAAAATCGGAAAAAACAAGAGAATTAAAACTTGGTATTTATAATCTTATAAAAAATATTAATGATTCTTCGTTCCATATTAGCCTAGCTAATGAGCAGGAAAAACTAATTAAAGCCTGCCTTCTATTGATAGATAAATCTTCAATTGATGTGAGAGAAGTAAGCAGAGTTAAGGAACTAATGAGTCAACTTAAAATTACAAGCAACACTATAAAGCGTGAAGCTGACATTTTTGAAAAGGAAAGATTGTTTTTAAAATCACAAATCGTTTTATCATTGGAAAATATGGGATACGAAGTTATGGATGATCTTGAGGTAATTGATTTCGAAAAAACAGATGATTTATTGTTAAAATGTAATGATAAAAGTAATTATTTAAATCTAAAGTTTAAGAAGGATGGCTCTTTTCGGTATATTTTCCAGATTCCTGAAAAAAAGGAAAGCCTTAGTGTGGATCAAATAAACAATAAATTAAAACAAATGGACATGACATGTTCAGATTTTAGACATGTTCTATCCGATTTAGGTAAAATGGGTCTAAAGATAGATTTAAGGAATGCTAAACCTACATCAAAAGAATATTTACTTTCACTAACTGAGAATCAGGAAAAGAAAGTGAAAATAAAAAAAAGAGAGTCGAAAAAAATCGAGTTAAAAAGAAAATACCTAGATTAATGATTATTACTCTTAAAATAAACTATTATGAATCAATCCAGTAATTTTCCAAAATGGTTAGATGAACTCAACCGTTTTAAAGCATTAAAGTCGGAATTTTTTCTTTATGGAAATATTTATGATTGTTATTATTTTCCAATAAACTATAAATCTGTTTCTGATCCTTCACAACTCAAGTTTCTAAAGTATAACGATATTAAAGGGCTTCTCATTGAGTATTTAACTCAAGAAGAGTATGAGATTATTAGCTATTTTGATATAGTTGATGGAATGGAGCTAACATCCCCTGACAACAAAATTACATTAGATAATTTGGTTGCTAAGGGTATTATTAATCCAACGTCAGATTGTCAATCATACTTGACTGCCGTTCAAAAGAATAAAAATCCAAATGATGCTATTAGTCTTTACAGAGAATTAATGGGGAAATCGTCATTCTTATTTGCAGGAATTTTCAATTTTGCATCAAGAATAACTTCAAATCCAAATTCCTTAGAAGATGAGGTTAAGCCTATGTTTCTAAAATTAATTAAAGCTGCTCAGGAATCCAAAGTATTTCATAATAAAAATCGAAAAAGAAATATTCTAATTTTTTTATGTGATAAACTTAATGATATTCCCGCATGGATGTTTTTAGAAAATCCTCTAACAAAAGGTATTGAAATACAAGAGCCTAATAGAGAGGAGAGACAAATATTTTTAAGAGAACGGAGTAAACAATTCTTTTCAGAAGGAAAGGATGTTGATGAATTAGAATTGAAGAAAATATTTCCAGATCTTACTGAAAATTTATTAAATAGAGAATTAGAGCATTTAATTACTATTTCAATACAGGAAAAGATTCATATAAATGAAATAAAAGAGATAATCGATCTTTATCAGTATGGCGTTCGTGAAAATCCATGGACAAAAATTGATATGACTAAGATAGAGAATGCAGAACAGGAACTAAGACAACGAGTTAAAGGCCAAGATAATGCAATTAAAAAAGCAGTTGAAATCATACGTAGATCTAATCTGGGACTAGATTCAATAGATAAAAATAAACCTACCAGTAGACCTAAGGGCGTCCTTTTCTTGGCAGGTCCTACAGGGACAGGCAAAACAGAGTTAGCTAAAGCACTTGCAGAATTAATCTTTAGTGATGAGGATGCAATGATTAGATTTGACATGAGTGAGTACAATGATAGTAACTCAGATGTCAAGATGATTGGAAGCCCTCCAGGTTATGTGGGTTATGAAGATGGTGGGCAACTCACAGATGCTATTAGAAAAAAACCATTTTGCATCTTACTTTTTGATGAAATCGAAAAGGCGCACCCAAGAATTTTTGATAAATTTTTACAGATTCTTGATGACGGCAGATTGACAGATGGGAAAGGTGAAACTACCTATTTTACCCATTCATTGATTATTTTTACAAGTAATCTAGGTATTTATAAAGAAGATGAGCAAGGAAAAAGAATGCCTAATGTCATTTTTGGTAACGAAACTGAAAAAGGGGATACTTATGAAGAGATGGAAAAGAAAATTAAGTCAGAAATCAAGAATTTCTTTTCTATGAAATTAGGTAGGCCAGAAATTTTTAACCGATTTGGAGATAATTTTGTTGTATTTGATTTTATACGGCAAGAAGTTGCTGAAAGTATTTTTGAAAATAATATTTCTGTAATTCAGAAAAATCTTAAAGTCCTTCGTAATATTACATTGGAATTTGATAAGATTTTTATTAAGGATTTTATTTCTACGTGTGCCAAAGATAATTTGGAAATGGGCGGAAGGGGAATCGTAAATAGGGTGGAAACGCACATTAAAAATGGTTTAACTAACTATATTTTTAATTCTGGTAAAATGAAAAATTGTTCTATTCGCATTAGTATTGTAAACAACGAAGTTTTCTTTGAATGAATTGGAGACTAAGTAAGATTCAGTATCCGATTTATAACTTGGGTCCAGGAAAACGAATAGGTATATGGGTTCAAGGATGCAACCTCGCATGTGAAGGATGCATAAATCAAATGCTATGGAGTAAACGAAAAGGAAAGTATTTACCTGTATATGAGGTTTTTAATATTATTAAAAACCTCGAAGAAGACTACGATGGAATTACAATTTCTGGTGGCGAACCTTTTCAGCAGTATGAACAACTCATTGCTTTTATATATCTCATTAAGACTCAAACCAAACTAAATATTCAATGTTACACAGGATATGAATTAAATGAATTAAGTACATTATACCAAGATGGCCTTTATCTTAAATTTATTGATTATTTAGTCGATGGACGATATGTTCAAAGTCAACATGAGAATGAAAATATAAAAGGATCAAAAAATCAGAATTATTATCAAATTATTAATGGTGAAGCAATAAAATGCGATAGTGATTTTAAGTCAAAAAAGTGGTCTGTTAATGTATCTTTGGAGGGAGATATCTACATGGCTGGAATTCCTAAGAAGTCAGATATTAAAAATTTAATTAGTGATTTACAAAGAAAAGGAATTCATAAAATATTTAAATAATGATTGAGTTTAAATGTATTGAATGTAAAGGAATAAATAAAATAGAGCAAAACTCTCAATTACCAAAAGAATGTGAGATTTGCTATATAGAATTTAATGACAATCAATTACAAGAAATGCAAATAATAATATCTGAAAATAAGAGTTTAGAGAATTTAGAAGTAATTAAATTGATTTTTACTCATCAAGTCTCTCGCGAAAGTTTCATTGTTAATCCATTGGAAAGTATGTTAATAGGTCGTAATTTCTCTGGTGCGAAAATTTTAAGAACTATTAAAAATAATGACGTACCCGTTATTAGTAGAAAGCATTGCTCAGTTGAGATAATTGATAATAAAGTGTATATTAAAGATGAGTTATCAAAAAATGGGACTTTTAAGGGAGTTGATAAAATTAATTGTAGAACCAGACAATTACTCTTAGATGAAGATTTAATTTATTTTGCAAATGATGCGTTTGTCGTAACTTTTGAATACGAAAAAAGAAACGAGGTTGATACAAATCCTG
>JAFMBQ010000226.1 GCA_017858365.1 Algoriphagus sp.
CATTCCTATTCATATAAGTTTCAATTGATTCAAGTACATCGATCTGTATTGATAAATCTGCAAGTTGTTGCCTATTGGTAGTGGTACTATTGAGATAAAGCTGAGCCTCTGCGCTTACATCAGTTATTGAATTATCTAGTTTGTACTGTTCCGCTTTGTTTTCTATGGATCCAAGTTCCGCAGTTAATCCTATTAGCTGTTCGTCGATGAAAGCAATAGTGTTTTTGGCGGTAATGTTTTTTTCGTTGTCTGCTTCACTATTATAGACTTCAATGAGTTTACCAAGAAGATCTCTGCCCTTCAAAGGATGTTCTGAGAGAATTGAAAGCTCAATTACACTTGCTAGTTTGTTTACTATATCAACCTTAAGGTTTTGCGCTTCGGCTCTTGCAACAGAAGAGTCTAAGAAAGCAATCTTTATAGGTTTGCCTCGGTTATCGTCACTTGACTGAACGAAATTCTGATTTAGCTCAATGGTAAATGTACCATAGAAGTTTTGAAGGGTCTGGCCGAACTTGAAATTTTGGGTTTCCCCCAGCGGGCTTATTAGTTGGAATTCGTCATTGTTTTTGATTAATATAGAAAAGGTGTTGTCGTCTACTTTAAAGAAATCATTTTTTTCCAAAGTGGTTATTGTAAAAGGCACTTCGGTTCCATAAATCTCCTTCCATCTAAAAGGACCGTTAGGTATGTAGAATGCAGTTGAAAACTCAAGTTCTTCAAAGGCTTTAATCATCAAGTGCTCAGCTCTGAGCACCTCAGCTTCGTTTTCAACTGAGGAAGAAGAGCCGTATCCCTGGATGTTGGTCAGGACAGCATTGGAGTTGAAGTCTGACCCCTTATTTTCATCTTTGAGGAGTAATGTGCTTTTTATTTCATACTGTGGGGTGGCGAAATAGGTATAGGATAGTGCTACAGACATGCACAGAATAAGACCCGTAACGAACCAGTACCATTTTTGTGAATACTTGAAGAAAATCATTTTATAACTAAGCTGTTGGCTTTCATTCTCCTTGTTTTCTTCTTCTTTTTCCAACTCTTTAAGTATATCTTTAATTTCCATGTTAGGTCTTAGTTATCAATTATTTGCGGAAGTTTTTCGACAAATTTAAAAGATATTATTGAAATTTAGTATCAAAACAGTAGCAAGGGTTATTGCTGTGCTTATCAAGGCAACAGTTGTTGGGTTATTATCTGCTTGGATAGATTTTGTTTTGTATGGTTCCACATAAACAACATCGTTCTGTTGCAAGTAATAAAATGGAGAATCAAGTACTTTTTTGTCATTAAGATTCAACCTGTTAGCACTCCTTACTCCGTCTTTTTCCCGAATTACAAGTACATTCTCTCTTTTTCCGTAGGCTGTCATGTCGCCAGCTAGTCCAAGTGCCTCGAGGATTGTTATCTTTTCAGTGGGGATGATAAAGGAGGAGGGTTGCTGTACTTCCCCGATGACTGTTACTTTGAAATTCATGAACCTGATGTTTATGATTGGATCCTTCACATATTCGTCCAAAACCTGTGTAACCTTGCTAATAGCTTCTTGCTTAGTAAGACCCCGGAGGTTTATTTTACCGACTACCGGATAATTGATAAATCCATCCTTGTCTACGAGATAGTTTTCATTGATAGGGGAGGACACAACGGTGTTAACTGTACCCTGAGAAGGCATAATCACTCCAGCATTAAACAGCATGTTAGATTCTGGATTAAGACTTGTTACAGTAATGCTAAGCAAGTCATCTTCTTGAATCCTTGCCTCCGAAAGTGTTGTGATTATTGAGGAATAGCCCTCTAAGGGATCCAAATCAGAGAAATAAACTAGATTCCTTTTTGAACAGGAAAAGAAGATTAGGGAGGCAATGACAAGAAAAGGGAAAATGTTTTTCATATAAAGGTGTGTATTAACGACGGAAGGTATGTATTAATTGGAGGAACCTTAATTTAACTGGATCCAGATATTTTTTGAGTTAAATAAAGATTTTAATGAAAACAAAAGTTAATGTAAATTTGGTTGTATTAAGACAATTTTTCTTCAAGATAAGCGGCCATAATAATTAAGCTTACAAGCTTAAACACAAACTATAACCTTTTGAGATTTTTAGGGTAATTCTGTAAATATTTATAATTAATAATACGATTTATTCCTGATAACTTTCGTTTCAATCAGCTGATTGCACAATATACGAATCAAGGGATTTCTTTTTTGAGGTTTTATATGAAACAACAATAAAGGTGATTTTGCTAGTATACTTAATATAATAAGATGCGGTTTTTTTTTAATAAAAGGCATAAATTTTTTCCACTTAAAAATTTAAAAGTTTAGTTTTATTTTTGAGCTACAAGCTAAACTTTAAAATATCCTCAGGTTCTCCTATTTTTTGAGCATTCAATTCCTAAGTATGGGTTTGGTTAAAACGTCTGAAAAGAACTTGTTTTCCCTTTCTAACCAATGCTTAACTGCTTTTATTAAGCTATAAGAGATTTTAATTTCGAAAATCATCTGCCATAAACTGAATGTCGTCCCGCAATAACTTACCTACTTAGATTTTTGAATTAAAGACTTTCCTCATTCTTCATTCTGATGTTTTCTAAGTGGAAAAGATTAAAAAAAGTTGAGGATATGTTGAGGGTTTACTTTTTCCAATCAAGAAACTACCTCTAGACCAACCTTACATCCATTGGTTGTAAGGTTGGTCTAGAGGTAGTTTCTGTTTAGAGATTAGGGATCACATTTAGGATAATTACGAAATAACAGAATAAATAATTCTCTGTTTTTATTAGACTTTAAAAGGATTAATTATTGAAACACTATTCTAAAATCTCCTTTTTTTATACTATCATCAGTTAATAATTGTATATAAAAATCAATCGTAAATCTTGTTATTCTATATTTAATGGTGTTTTCTTTTTTTGATCGTGATGATTTATAGTTTCCACTGTATTTTCAATATTTTGTTTGGAGGAAGCACCGAAAAGTATTGATTCCACATTCGGCAAATTACTCACATATTCCAAAGCTTCGGCTGCAGGAATTGCTCCTCCACCAAGAACTTGCATTGCGATAATTCTACATTTTCCTTCACCTATTACCTTTTCGTATAAATCCTTTCCTCCCGACATCCTAAAGTTCACTTTATTGATTGAGGCGCAAATAATTGGGTTTGTGATACCATTCTTTTCCAAAACTCCCAAAAGCTTTGGTAAATTCATCGTTATGAATCCAGGTTCTGCATTGTACTTCTCCTTCACATATTTTGCATAGGCTACCAAAAACTCATCCATTCCAAGGCCAAGTAATAGATCTGTGATTACATTTTGAAGAAATATTACAGGAGTATTAATCCCTTTAAACATCTTCATTTCTGCATCAATTAACAATTCCATAATTGAAATGTAATCTTTGGATAAATATGCGACCCCCCCTTTTAGCATTGATCCAAGAAAGTTTCCGGGCACATATTGCTTCAAAGTTCCAGCTATTCCCAGGTCGGTCACCGCATTGGCATATTTGTGAGCATATGGCATGCAAGGGTAGATTTTAAAGTCTTTGTATTTCTCAGGATTTTTCCTAATTATTTCACAAATGTTGGCTATTCTATCATGGGTTGTACACATGAAAGTGTTAATGCCTGCGGCTATTGAAATATCCAATGTTTTGATGATTGCAGAATCATCTTTGAATTTAATTGACTGGGCTCGAGATTTTTCGTCTGAAATATGATTCACGGCAAAAAACTGATTATCCCCAAAAATTATTCTTTCCATACTATTTAAAGGCTAGATTGGTTCTTGATTAAAGAAATTGATTTGTCTGTTTTCCAGGCACTGTCGAAGGTGTTAATATCACTTGCATTCTCACCGCTCACAGATTTTATGAAATAATCTATTTGGGCTGAATATTCTTCTCCTCTCAGGTAAAAGTTTACCTCCTCAGTAAGATCCGTAACATACTTCACATTCCATCCTTTTGAATATCCCTTGGGTAATTTATCACCTTTAAAATACACTTTCAATTCGTTAGCATCAGATACGATTTTCCCTTCACTCCCTATAACTGTGATCGAAGTTGACATTTTTCGATAAGTCTCATCACTCCAATTCACAGAAATGACTCCAGAAGCACCTGACTTAGTGCCTACTAAGGCGTATACAGAATCATCTACATTCTTCGAATAGATAGATTTAAGAATTGATCCCTTACAAGAATCAATTGGAGAAATGATGTCGTTAATTAGGTCAATTACATGAGAAGCATAATCCATAAGGCAGCCGCCTCCTTCACTTGGATCAGACCTCCATGTTTCACTCTTTTTCTTTATTACCACAGGGCCATATGCTTCCCCTTGGAAATGTGTGATTTCACCAATAGACCCATTTCTTACCAGCTTTTTAACCTCTCGAAAAGTACCTACAAATTTATTGTGGTATCCGACTTGATTTACAACGCCTACTTTTTTAGCTAGCTGGGTCAATTCACTACTCTCCTCAGGGTTCAGGCAAAAAGGCTTTTCAGTAAATACATGAACTCCCTTTTTTAAAAGCTCCTTGACCATTGGATAATGGTATTTTGTAGGCACAGATACAAATACAGCATCAGGATGCGATTCCTCGACCATTTTCATGTAATCGGAAAAACATTTATAACCACTGTATCTTTCAAGAACTTCCACTACCATTTTTGAGGTATCGCAAACTCCTACAATTTCTACATTCGGATGCGCTCCTAAAATTGAAAGATGGGATAATCCCATTTTTCCTGCTCCGATTAAAGCAACTTTTACCATTTCGTTAAGTGTATTTTACGTTTTTTTTTTATAAATATTACCCTAAGAGTAACTAGAATGATGGGCTCAGTGTATTATAAAGTACTTAAAATAATATTTAAAATGCAACTAATTGTATGTAAGACCATGAATTTGAATTAAATGAACGTTTGAAGCTAAAATTTGGACTCAGCTACTAGCATTAATTTTTTTGAAAAAGCATTGTCATCAGCTGTGAAAAGTTCTAGGATTTAGAAAGTAATCCTCTCCTTATTATATGTCAGCAGATTTAATGATAGCCTTATCCTTAGAATACTTGAGCGACGGCTCTATTGTTTTAAACCTTTTGTCAAGTTATTTCGAGAAAATAATGATGTCGGAAAAAAAATTTGGAATATCCAAGAAAGTGTTTTCTCCGATTTTTATTTATCGCTAAACGTCATCCCGTTTCTTTACTTAGAAGTCTCGTCTTTTGGCTTATCCAAAGAGATTTAAACTTTATGATCGTAAGTTAATAATTTTTTTCAGTCTAGTTTCTAATTATTCTAGCAGGTATTTGCTTGGCTATCTAATAATCGGCTATACGGATTGAATCTGCGATTATTTAGGACTTTGGAAAGTATGATTTCAAGTTGTGGAAGGGTAGGGTGAGATTGGTCTTCCAAGTTTAAACATCTAATATTATTCCACTTTTCCCTCCAAGATCTCGAATAAAATCCAAGAGAAAGATTACAGGAATTTCCTAAGGGCTTTCATTTCTAGATTTTGTGCAGGTAATGGATATTTGAGAGTACCCAATCTTGATAGCCTGACTTACTATTCGTCTTAATATTTGAAGAAAAAAAAATCAAAACACGAAGAGCTCTCTTCTTTTAGTTTCCTTTTTTAAAGTAAGATGTAAGAGGTCATTGTGACTTTAGGCTTTAATTTCTCTGATGAATAGAGAAATTCAAAATTGTTCAAAACAGCATGACTATCCAACCTGTCAAAGATCAAGGAACTGATTCAGGAGTGAAAGTCCTCCGAAATACTTCTTGATTGGACATTTCTATTCGGCTAATCTCAAATCAAAATCCTCCTATTTAAACCTCTGTAAAATAAAAAAAAGGTAGTCTCCCTTCAAAAAAGGGTTTTCTTTCCTCCTCCCTATATGTTTAGTATCAAAAAAATTTCTTGACATGAAATAACTGTTTTTTTAAAATAAATATTTCAAAAATCAGTTAATCAACGATTTATAAGAAAATTATTTTGGTATCTGGCCCACTTTTTCTGATCGAATGCGACATTCATAAAAATTTGTTATTCATTAAAAATGTATTTCAAATAAAAAAAAATGTAATTCAATTGGAAAATCACTGATTTATTTCCTAGATTTACACTCAGATAGGTAGGGGGAATTTTTCCCGACTTCATTTGAAATAATTTTTAAAAATTAAATAGTTATGGCTATGGCTACTACAATTTCAAAACTTAACAACGTTGAAAATTTTTCTATTAGTGCTGATTTTATCCTTAACAGGTATTCAGTCAACCTGTTGGATAGTTTTCAGATTACTACCAAGCGGATTTTCGAGATTTTGGCGGTAAGTATTTTCCTCTTATTGATCGCAAGTTGGTTGTTCCCAATAATCGCTTTGATTATAAAGATGGAATCTAAGGGTCCTGTTTTTTATAAGCAATTGAGACATGGTCAGAATAATGTGCCTTTTTACTGTCTGAAATTTAGAAGTATGAAATTCGAACCCGAGGGAAATTTCAAACAAGCTTCTAAAGGTGATGCCAGAGTTACAAAGGTGGGAGCTTTCCTTAGAAAGAGCAGTTTGGATGAATTACCCCAGCTTTTGAATGTGTTGATTGGAGAAATGGCAATTGTTGGACCAAGGCCTCATGCAATACCAATGAATAAGGAATTTGCTGAAAAAATTGAGAATTTCATGTGCAGGCACATGGTTAAGCCAGGGATAACAGGCCTTGCACAAGCTAAGGGTTATCGAGGAGAGATCAATGATTCCTTCGATATGAATGCCCGTTTGAGATATGACTTGTTCTATATAAAAAACTGGAGTTTCCTATTCGACATAAAAATAATATTGTGGACATTTCACAGTCTGATTTTTAAAACTGAAAATGTTTATTAAGTAATAGAGGTGTCCGCTTAACATCATATCATATTTGAGATATACATTTTATCTGC
>JAFMBQ010000227.1 GCA_017858365.1 Algoriphagus sp.
TTTCTTTGTCATCTATTTGTAAAATTAGCAGACACACTTAACTGAACACTCTCATAACTCGTCTTTGGGACAGATATATAATCAACTGATACCCGAAAAGCGATTCTATTTCAAGACATACTCTTTCACTGATACATTCCCGGATTTCCGTTCTTTTACCTCTTGGTAATTTTTTGCTAGCCAAGCATTAATCGCATCCACATCTACTTGCTCGTCAGGGTAGGCATGCTGGTAATACTCGTAAATCAGGACTTTCATTCTTGGAGGAAAATCTCGAGAATCTGTTGGGAATTTGTACAAAGGAATGATTAATTCCTGAGCCACGGAATCAGCTGGAATTAATACTTTTTTACTGAAATCAATAAAGCTGTGCGTGTAAATAGGAGTTTTAAAATCAGTGACTTGTGTCTCAAAATCTAAAGCTTCGATTAAAGAATCAAATTGCTTCAAAGTAGTCTGGTATTTAATCGAATACATCGCAGGAATAAGCAAGAGAATTCCCAGAAGGATCAGTTTTAATTTTTGATTTTTCAGGAAGATGGGGAGTATCAGAAGTGTATTGAAGGCTGCCATTTTCCAATCTTGCATCAGCAATCCGATGATCCCCCCGAGCAGTAAAAGTCCGATGATTCGAATCTGCCAAGCTTTATTATGCTGCCATTTTTCCCAGCCCGAAGCAATCAAAAAGGCGAGAATGGGAACTAGGATGATTAGGTGGCGGGGATTGAGGTAAATGGGATTGTAGAATGCTAAAGTGGAACTCATAAACCAAAAGCCAAGCATCAGACAAATTATCGCGATACTGAAACTGAATGAGTTGGAGGCCTTATTTTTCAAGCCAAAAACTAATCCCGGAAGCGCAAAAACCAACCATGGCCAATAGGCCCGCGCTACAAAGGTCTGAAATGGAAGAATGGTCAAGCGCTTCAAAATAGACCAGAGGCCTTTGTCCGCATAGGTGAATTCGGAAATGTAATGCCCCGCATTAATCGAACTGACTCGATAGAGTGGATCTCCAAAAGCTATCCAGAAATACGACAAATAACCCAATCCTAGGATCAAGCCTGAGATCAAAACAGTACCATAAAACTTCCAATTGAGCTGCTTTGCTTTGTAATCGAAGTAGGCAAGTAGGATAGGAAATGGAGCTAGGAAGACTATAGTTTCCTTGGTCAGGAAGCCCGCAAATAAGCCGATGACGAGAAACAGTCCAGCCAGAATTCCCTGCTGATTTCGATAGATCGCCGCAAATGGAACTAGGCAAACCCAAAATACCAAGGAAGAATCTGGATACACTTTAGTCAAGAAATGAAGGAAATACACCTGCGAGCAAAACCAGAGACTGAGCACAATCAAGGCATTTGTTCCTTTCGTAATCCTCAGAAGTAGGAAATAAGTCCCCAAATAACTGATTAAAGAGATTGCTGAAACAGTATGGGGATCATTCCCAACTAGTAAGCCGATCAATCCCGCTGGAATATAAGCCCCCCAGCGCGTGCTGAAATGATAATCAGAAAACACCATGGTGCCTTTCCAAAAACTTTCCCCAGCAAGCAAGTAATAGACATCGTCACTAAAGGTGATTCCATCATAACCAACCAGCCAATAGGTCATCAAGAAAAATACCGCATAGAAGGAGATCTGATTTCGCAGTACTAATTCCCTGATTTCGTTGGTGGTCTTAGGCATTGCTCAAAAATAGCATTAAAATTATTTCCAATCAGGAAGATTTGAAATGACAATAAGCGTCAATACTTTTCCAAACCAGTAATTCATTCTGTAATTTGGAAGCTCAAATCGGATCATTATGGCACAAGCTTCAAAAATCGAACAGCAAAAAATTCTTCGCGTATTCAAAATGATTAATCTCTTGCAGAGTCCGATCGGAAAACCTGTGCATCGCTTAGCCGAGCTACTGGAAACAGACGAGCGGACGATTTACAGGTATTTCAAATTACTGGAAGCTTTGGGTTTTGAAGTCATCAAAGAGTTTAGCAAGTACAAGATTCAGCAGAAGCCAGGAATGGATCAAACGCTGAATTATGGGACTTTCTCTGCTGAAGAAAGTAATTGGTTGCGAAGTATGATCGAGAGTCAAGGAAAGCAAAACCTACTGCATGATTCGATTTTGAAGAAACTTTCAGTACGCTCCGAGGTTAAAAAAGTGACTGAGGAGTTATTCAAAGCCAATTTGGGAAGATTGGTGGATGAAATTGGAAAGGGAATCCAGGAGAAAGTTCAAGTTTGGTTGAAGGATTATTATTCCTTGAGTTCAGATACTACCAGTGATCGATTGGTGGAGCCCGTTGCCTTCTCGTATAATTATGAGTCGATTCATGCTTTTGAACTAGAAAGCAAGAGCATGAAAGTCTTTAAGATCGAGCGGATTGGGGAGGTGATAGTGAGTCAAAAGAATTGGGCATCGGAATCAAAGCATGTAATTCCCGGAAGACAACTATTTGGTTTTACTGGAAAAAATAAGTTTCTGGTAAAGCTAAAACTGAGCAAAAAAGCCTACCAATTGATGATGGAAGAGCATCCAAACGCAAGACCATTTATGTTCATCAAAAACCGCAATCAATACTTTTTCAATGGAGAAATCCCTCAGCTTCCGGGTTTGGCCCGCTTTATATTAGGACTTCCTGGAGAAGTGACAGTCGAGGAAGGGGAGGAGTTAAAGGATTATTTGAATGAGCAAATGGGGCGCTCGAATTTTTAGAGTAAAATCCCCCTTGCCCCCTTTGGGAAAAGGGGGATTTGCATTCGTTGAACCCCAAAGATTTAATTAATTAGAAACACATTTTTCAAAAAAAAACTCTTTCATAATGGAGACTAAAATCAATTCTAGCAGAACCAAATTCCCCCTTGACAATGGGGTTAGGGGGATTATATCTAAAAAAAGGGCGAAAAAAATTTCGCCCTTCCTTTTAAATACTCTTTTTTTGAGTTCCTGATTTCAGACTTTTGATTTCAAATTTTACTTGATCGTCTTCGTCAACTTATCCACCTTTTTGCTTAGATCAAGAATCGCATTGGCATAACGTGTATCCCATTCTTCCAATCGATCGGTAGATTTGATTTCTACTTCATACTGAATCCCGGGAAGAATCCAGGAAGCATAGCCAGAGAATGGATCAGTACTCACGTAAAGCGAGCGATACCAGCTTCCGTAATACATTCCTTTCGGATCAATCCAACTTTTCTCCAAAGCCAATAAACCTTTATTGATTTTCTTGATTTTACCCTTTTTCAATTTATTGCTTGAAAGTGCTGCATCTCTTGCTTTTTCAAAAGAAGCTGAACTCACTTCCAATTTCTTAATTGCAATATCCACTTGATCAAATGTGCTAAAATCAGGAGCTATGGTTTTCACGTTTTTCACAGCGTTGTCAAAATGTCCTCGAAGATCCTGCGCATAGCGAGGTACATCATAAGGAATCACTTCGGCATTTGCCAATCGAAGCGTCAAGATTCCAATCACTTGAGCAACTGTTCCACCCATTTTAAAGCTTGGGTCTACGAATTTGCTATAATAGTTAAAGTTGTCATAATTGGAATGATAGGCTGTTGGCCCGCCGACACCACCACTCAAACTTGGTACGCCCACATGCATATAGAATGCGATATGATCCGATCCACCACCGAGATTCCCGATTTTAGGTTCATCATTTTTACCTGCCCAAACCTGAAATACGGTCTTAGCCGAATCAGGATAGGCAACTTCCTTGGATGCTTCGATAATCAAATTCTTCAAAGTAGGAGCGGAGGATACTCCGAAGTTTCTCCCAGATACGCCACCATCAAAATTCATATAGGTCACTGCTTTTGCTCCTAATTCTTTTTGGTATTGCTCCACCCATTCGGTAGATCCAATCACGCCCTGCTCTTCAGCATCCCAATGTCCAATCATAATGGATCGGGCAGGAGCTTCCCCATTTTTTACCAATTCGCCAATTGCCTCAGCAAGGGTCAACATCATTGCAGTACCTGAATTCGGATCTGTGGCTCCAAAGCTCCAAGCATCGTAATGACTGCCCAGAATAATCCACTCATCAGGATATGTACTTCCTACGAAAGTTCCGACGACATTATTCGCTCTGATAAAGTCTGACTTCTGATCCACCATTACGCGCACTTTCAAATCAGACCCACCAGTAAGTTTATAGTCAAAAGGCAAGCCTCCCTGCCAAGCTTCAGGTACTGCCGCACCTTTCATTCGGCTCAAAATTTCTTTGGCAGCCCCATATCCAATCGGGGAAACTGGAATGGTATGAAAATCCACATCCTTTGGGTCCAATCGTTTCGCTTGAACTTTCCCATCTCTAGGTAGCGCTGGCTCAAATGGTGTCAAAGGATCCCCAGTATAATCTAAGGTCAAAAGCGATCCTCTCTGGATCGTAGTTTCATTGAAGAAAGGACCATCAGGATAGACTCCTCCTTTTCCAGATCCTGAATCTTCTGGATCTGTATAGATAATTAATGCCGCAGCACCTGCCTCTTCTGCAAATTTTGCTTTGTACCCTCTAAAATTCCCTCCATAACGAGCGATTACGACTTTGCCTTTCAAATCCACGCCCATTTCCGCCAACTTCTCAAAGTCAGCTTTTGTGCCATAATTCGAATAGACCACCTCTGCAGTTATATCTCCGGAACCGGAAAAGGCATTAAAGCCTTTGTGTAATCGTGGATCTGTGGAGAATGGATCACCTTCCACCGGTCCTTCCTGCTGAGAAAGGGTCAGGGTCACAGGACTGATGATTTGAAGAACTGATTCTCCCGGATCATTTGGAAGGTAAACATCGTAGGGATGAATTTTCACATTCATTCCTGCTTCCCGCATCACTTTGGACATGTATTCTGCGACAGCTTCATTTTCAGGAGTACCGGCTATATGCGGAGCCTTGGTGAGTTCTTTAAGATGAACTTTGAATCGGTCAAATTGAACCGCTTTCAAATAGTTTTCTTCTACTGTTTTCTCTTTGGCTTGACTTTTCTGGAAAAAGCCATCCAATTGCTGTGCATTCGCTTGGACTCCAAGCGCTGTTAAAAGACCCAGCGAGAGCAGTGTTTTATTTAATTTCATGGTTGGATTTTGGTTAAAAGGTTAACTACCGAGCGTATATTTTCTGAAGGTACGTTGACAATTCGCTTGGTACGGAGGTAGCGGTTAAATTCATATTCGTCAAAATTGGGATTTTCAGGATCAAAGCTTGAGATTCTCACCAAACCTCTGGAATGGATAAACTCTCCATTTCCAATCCACATGCCTACGTGGACGACGCGCTCTTTCTTTTCTTCAGTCGCTTTTTCTCCAAAGAAAAGAAGATCACCGACCTGAAGTTTTTCCCAGTTTTTATTCGCATCAATCAATTCTCCTTCATTAATTTGCTGCGAAGCATCGCGGGGAATAATCTGTCCATTGAGGTAATAAATGGTTTTGGTAAAACCGCTGCAATCCATTCCTTTAATTGAGGTTCCTCCCCATAAATAGGGCGTTCCCATCATTGACTTTGCTGTGCTGATCAAACTCTCAGGACTTGTATTTCTACTGGCAATCCAAGACTCCCAAAGTTGAGATTGACTCTTGGAAACCCACCCTTTTCTAGTGTCAGGAAGGGAAATGAAATAGTGCGAACTACTTTCATTCTCAATAGTCATTATATCTCCTGCAACTAGATCTGATATCATTTCTTTTGCATCTGCAGTCTTCCAGACATAGCCGACCAAGCAGGTGAAGACCAGTTTCGGAGCTCGAAACCAAGCATCCAATTCATCTTCGCTTAGTAATTGGATTCCAGCGCGATCTACCCAAGCTAAATATTGATCTGGAGTTTGGACCAGAAACCAGCCATCATCCTCTTTCAAAACAGTAAGAGGAGTTCCCATCAAAGCTTGAGTAGCCAATTCGGATGAGTGTTTAGGCTGGCTACGAATATTTGCGACAGAGATGGTAACAAGGGCTTTGGTCTGATTACCCAGCTGTGCATCTGGCAATTGCTTTACAGCATTTATAAAATTGATCTCAGCAGCTTCCATTCCTTCGATCAATTCTTGATAGGCTAGTGGCTGATCCGTTTCACCTTGGAGCGAATCATTTTCAAAAGTAATAGCCCAAAGTGCTACCCGATTATCGGGAGCATAGCTAACCTTCAATTCTTCAATCAACTGGCTTACTTCTCCATTCCTGTTTGGGGATTTGCAGGAAAAAGCAATCAAGAGGCAAAAAACAAAGGATAGAGTTGATTTTTTCATAGACTGGTAAAATAAGAAAACCACAAGAAAGACTTTCAATAGAAAGAAATTCTTGTGGTTTATATTCCTTAGGAAGATTACTTAGACTCCAATCCTGGGGATCGCTCTAAGAATTCCTGATAAAGACGGATATGTCTGTTCGAAAGTGGAATTCGATAGCCAGCTATAAATACATGCATGATCTGCGCACGAGTCTCAAATGGATCACCTGTAGCCACAATAAGATTGGCCACTTTACCTTTTTCAACTGAACCATATTTATCAGCTACTCCAAAAATCTCGGCAGCATTGATCGTCACCGCTTTCCATGCTTCTTCTTTTCCTAAACCATAAGATGCTGCAAAAGCTGCATGGAAAGGCAGATTTCGTACATTTTCGATCTCATCAGTTCGGATGGCAACTTTTACTCCAGCTTTTGCCATTTTACCAGCATTCGCATAAGGTGCATCGTAGCGATCAGATTCTCGTGTAGGAAGTTCTTGAACAGGTCCTGTGATTACCGGATATCCAGTTTTGGCGATTTCATCCGCAACTCTCCAGCCTTCAGCCACACCACTTAGTATTACATTTACATCTTTTCCTTCAAGCCATTTCAAGGCATTTTGGATATCAGAGGCAGCATCCACTTGTACTAAAAGAGGAAGTTCCTTACTTATTACTTTAGCCAATTGGTCCATTTCT
>JAFMBQ010000009.1 GCA_017858365.1 Algoriphagus sp.
TACCATCTTTTATACAACATGTCTTTGATTCACATCAAGGACTTCACGACACACCAACACTCAGGCCGGGAGTAATAAAAGGCTGGGTGGTTCACAAATTCCAGGATGATAGGATCTTCGTTTTTCAAGGCACCCAAAACTGGGCTTTTTTCGATAGCCGACCTGAATCCCCGACTTATAAAAACATTGTCAAGTTCACCTTTTCGGAGCGAAACAGGGCATTGATTATAATACCAAAAGGAGTCTTCCATGCAGTAAAAAACGTCGGAGCTCAAGACACCATGTTTATTAATCTTCCCACAAAAGCCTACGACAGGGAAAGCCCGGATAAATTCAGATTACCAGTTCAAAACGACTTAATTCCTTACGACTTCAGCGATACTAATTAATATTTGGGTCGATTTAATTTTTACAAAAAATGGAAATACACGCTACTAACAAAGCTTTTACTATTGCAAAAAAAGATCCTCAATGGATTTCTGAAGACGGTAATGTTTTGATGGAAAAAATAAATGGCCTGATCGTCCATCGTACTCCTGCAATTGAGGATGAACGAGGGGAATTAGTAGAAATATACAGGCCAACTTGGGGAATTTCAGATGAACCTATGGCCTATGCTTATTTTCTTCTGATGAGACCAAAAGTCATCAAAGGCTGGGTGATTCATGAATTACAAGACGACCGCATTTTCGTAATTGGAGGAGTACAGCGTTGGGTCTTTTTTGACAACAGACCTGACTCTTTTACTTTTAAAAATCTGGTGTCAGTAACTATTTCTGAGCGAAACCGAGCATTAATAATAATCCCAAAAGGAGTGTTTCATGCTGTCCAAAATTTGGGAACCACCGACGCAACCTATTTTAACATCCCTACCAAAGAATATGATCGCAACAATCCTGACAAGTTTCGGCTTCCTTTGAAGAATGATTTAATCCCTTTTAATTTCGGTCTTGAGGACTAGAATGGAAGTGATCTCTGAGCCAATTTCTGAAAATACTGAGCATCCCGAGATCAGTGTAATCATCGCTACCTTCCACAGCCCTGTCACTCTCAAATGTGCAATTCGAAGCATTCTCAATCAAGAGTTTCAAGACTTCGAAATTCTAGTCGTAGGCGATACGTGTACCGATCATTCTGAAGATATTGTCAAAAGTTTTGGAGATCGAAGAATCCGCTGGTTCAATCTACCCGAAAATATCGGTTCCCAGTCCGGACCAAATAATGAAGGTTTAAAACAAGCCAAAGGAAAATTTATCGCATACCATGGGCACGATGACCTTTGGATGCCTCAACATCTCAGTACTTTACGAAATGCCTTGGTAAGCCAAAACGCCGACCTTGTTTATTGTCTTTCAGTCATGGTAATTCAAAACGGAGCATTGTCAGTTTTGGGAGGACCATTAGTTAAAGGGAGGACATTCGAAAACAATTATCATATCCCTCCATCTTCCTGGCTTCACCGCAAAGAAATGATAGAAATTGTAGGACTTTGGCCTGACCCGGATACGATTGAAGCAGGAGTGGATGAATATTATTTGAGGCTGATAGCAAGGGCCAAACAAAAAATTCAATATGTCCCTTCCTTATTGATTATAAAATTCCCATCGGTAGAATGGTCGCTTTATTCCAAAAAAGGCAACTTTCCTCAGCCTGTTTATCTGGATAGAATTTTGAAAAATCCACTTGACTTGGAAAGAGAAATTTTGTTTGATGTTGCAGTACTTGAATCCATACATTATTATCCAGTTCCTAATGTATGGAGTTCATTTAAGGAGTTTTATAGGGCAATTGGATATGCTTTTTATGATTTATACTCACGAGACAGATGGCCATTGAAAGAATATAGAATTTACAAATTTCAGAGTTTTCGACAGCGAATGAAGAAACGCAGAGGCTTAACAAAGGATTAATCTAAACATTCGACCAATGGTCTCTAATGAATGTAGAATCTTGGCCAGAGCGTAGTTCCCACAGCCGTACGGGAGTAACTAGGCTAGATTATCTAATAGAATTCATTAAACCTTCTGAGAGGATTGATTCACTCTATTTACCAGTTTCAAATCAGTACGTCGAGGTTCTGAGTCTATAATTACCTGTTCCTCCAAAATCGCTTTTCACCACAATTACTTTTAAAAAGAAAAACTTGGAGAAACCCGACCTACAATTTGTAGATCAGGCGCCCCCAAGTTCTTTTACCAAATTAAATTTTCAATTCACCGGGAAATACCGGATGGAAAATCATTCAAAGACCAAACGGACCATCTTTGGGGCTAAATAATTCTCAGTGTCCAGAACTAAGATATACATCCCTGCCTGAGTGACGTTTCCAGAGAAGTCTAATCGAATGGTCTTTAGTTCTCCTATTTCTGTCACTCCTGCTGTAAGTTTCATGCAGTGGATTAAAAGATAAAAAATTCAATAGTGCCTTACCCTAGGAGGGGGGATTTATTTAGCGTGATAGACTTCGTCTGTTACCTTCTCCATCCAGTCCACTACTTTTCCGTTCAGCTCCTCTTGCGTGGCGATATGAGTCATTGCTAGTGTTGCCGATGCTCCATGCCAATGCTTTTCTTCCGGAGCAAACCAGACAATATCACCTGGTCGGATTTCCTCAATAGCACCGCCCTCACGTTGGACTAAGCCAATTCCAGACAATACAATTAACGTTTGACCAAGAGGATGTGTGTGCCAGGCAGTTCTTGCACCAGCTTCAAATGTTACCTCCGCTGCACCAGCACATCGGTGTCCATTTGGTTGATATAAATAGTTGATGCGAACAGGCCCTGTGAACCAATCTTCTGGGCCTTTAACTGATGGTTGAGACCCTAATCTGATAATTTCCATTTCTATTACTTGTTAGATTTATACTGCTCATCCGTCACTGGCTCAAGCCAGGTAACGAATCCATTTTCTTTTTTTGGTAGAATGTACATTTGCGTAAGACTGTTTTCTTCAGTTGCGCCGTGCCAGTGCCTTGTATTTGCCGGAACTTTGATGACTTCACCTTTTTTCATCAATTGTCTTAGCTGTCCCTCCAGTTGATGATACCCTTCACCATTAAGTACAATTAGAATTTGCCCGCTTGGATGAGAGTGCCAATTGGATCTTGCACTTTTTTCGAAATAGACATTTCCCACAAGTGTGTTGTAGATAGAATCATTTTCGACTAAGCCAAAATTGTAAGCATTGCCTGTGAAATTTGTAGCAGCCCCCAATTCGCCCATAGGAAAAATTGCTTCTTCAGAAGGAGCCGATTCCATGTTTTCTTGTTTTTCAACTTTTGTGTTGCAGCCTTGTCCTATCAATAGTAGTAGGGCAACTGCAAGTGTCTGTATTGTTCTCATTTTATTTGTCTTAAGTTTTCTTGATGATTTTTGCATGAGTACCTCCTTGGGTTATTGTCTAGTTTATTGACCGAAGAATATTCACCCATCACTTCAGATGTCTTTCCAGAAACACCATAACTTTTGTGCGAATATCTTCTACATCGAACATGTTACCAAAGTGGGGCGCATCTGGGACGATAATTAACTCATTCTCTACCTCAGTAGCTGTCAACCAACCGCTTAGAAGTTTCGATTGCCTATTCCAAACTATCTCATCATTCCCTCCATGAATAATCAAAAAAGGCGGATCATTTTTGTCAACATAGGTCACGGGACTTGCTATTTTCGACAGATCCGGTCGCGCTACGGGTGTTGCTCCTAATAGGATGGCCTCAGGCGCTTTAGGATCTTCGCTACTTTTCAGTGAAGTCAATTCCGATGGCCCATAAAAATCCACAACCGCTTTAAAGGAAAAATCTCGGGAAGTGTTGGGCATAAAGAAGTCAGCAATTTGGTTATTGTTTGATAGACCCTGCAATGAAGCCAAATGTCCTCCTGCGGAAAAACCCATTAAAGCGAATCGTTCTTTATCAAAGCCATACGTTTCAGCATGATCGTATAAGTAGGAAACTGCGCTATTGCAGTCCTGAATCTGAGCCGGAAAAATGGCCTGCGTTGCAAATCGGTAATCTATGGAAGCTATCGCATACCCACTTTTAATGATTTCTGCCACCGTATTTTTCATGTAGCCGATATCGGCATACTTGTCGTTGCTGATCCACCCACCTCCGTGAATAAATATGATCAAGGGAACCTTCCCCTTTATATTGGGCGGTAAATAGATATCCAACAGGTGCTTTACCAAGGTGTCATTATTGTAGGCAATATTACCATGTAAGATGGTCCCTTCAGGAAAACGAGAAATTACAGGATTTGTGGATTGACCAAATGTAATTTGGGATACCTGTAACCCCAATAGGAGAAATAATAGTTGTGTTATTTTCATTTTATGTTCGTTTTCAGTTAATCAAATTGGGTCTAGTTCTAACATTTCTTCCTTATTATTCTAATTGTTATCAAACGTAATACTAACATCACCAGTGCCTAAGGCTTCTTCAAGTCCTTTGGGATCATCGATGCGTCCAATCTTTGTGTACCGATAAGAGGTGGAAAACGATTTGTAGAACAGCATCAAAGTACTTGAGCCATACAGCATCAAATCGCCATTTTGGATAGTTCCCGGATTAGAAGCATTGGTGGGTAGACTCCCCTCTAAATCAGCATATTTTTCATTGTTGTTCAATTCACTCATCGTAAGCGTAATAGGTAAGCTTTCCCTAAAAGCATTTGCTGTGGCATTGCTTTGGAGGGTCGCTGAAAAAGTAGATGTTCCTACAGTGATTTTCATTTTGTCCGTTTTTTCATTTCGCTGTTCATTCGGTTTAATCGTATTTTCCTGAAAACAGGCAAGCAATTGTAAAAGGAAAATGCTCTTTACTAAGAAAGTCATTGTTTTCATAGTACTGTTCTTTACTGAATTGTTTTAATAATTCTTGCAGGAATACCTCCTACGACCACATTGTCGGGGACATCATTTGAAACAACTGAGCCAGCGGCAACAACCGAGTTTTCACCAATGGTGACTCCCTGTAAAATGGTGGCATTGGCACCAATCCATACATTCTTTTTAATATGAATAGGTTTTGGAACAAGCGAATGTCTTTGATTTGGAGAAATAGGGTGGCCCTCAGAAAGCAAGCTGACTTTGGGCGCTATCAATACGCCATCTTCGATGGTAATACCGCCAAGGTCCAAAAAGGTACAATCGAAGTTGATGAAAACGTTTTTACCAATTTTCGTATGCTTCCCATAATTGATATATAAGGGTGTAAAAACAGTAACACTTTCGTCAATTTGGTTTCCTGTAATTTGGCTCAGCAAATCTCGAATTTCTTTCGGATCGCTTGCATTGTTCATCTGCATGAGCAAATTTTTTGTGTCATATGAAGCCTCAATCATTCTATAGGCTTGGGGGTCGCTGGGCGGAATGATTTCACCATTTAATAACCGCTCAAATATGTCCCTATCCGCTGGAAGTGAACTGTTTTCTTGATTTTGTGCCTGGTCCATTTCTATAAATTAAAGATTTTAAATGTCATAAAATTTTTTGTTTTAGCATTCGCCTATTGGCACCACCAAAGCTGTATACCAAAGAAATATTCCATGTGAAATCATCTTCAGGTACTATCTCTGTATCGATAGCCTTATTGAGAATAGCTGAAATGGAAATGGGAAAATCTTTTTTTATCAAGGAGACAAAGCCCACAAAATAAAAACCTTTTAAATCGTCCGTAAGCAAATAATAGGCTTGGGGCGATATATTAAAATATAATTTATCGGAAATATGAAGGTTGTTGAAGTATGAATTCAATACCATAAAGTGGGTGTTTTTTACTCCTTCATCAAAGCCATGGCCGTATAGGTAATATGCACCGATCCCTATATTGTCCGAAATCTTATAGGTAGGAGCCACCTCAGCGGCAAGGTACCGCCGTGCTTCCAAAAGTTCCTCGGGTTTATTATTTCTAATAATATTAACCGTCCTAAAGTTCAAGGCAGGGTGTGCTCCAAGACGCAATGAAAACCGTTTATTTTCTATCGCCTTATACCGAAACCAAAAAATAAAAGACCATGGCTTGCCTTCCAATGCAAAGCGCATATCGGGTTCAAAACTTAATTTCCCCTTGGTAAATTTTAAATCAAATAAAAGGGCCGGATCTCCCAAAGAAAAAGAGGGAACTAACGAAATTCCATTTTGAGTAAGGCTTGCTGTTCCTCTAAAATCATCAAGAAACTGTTCTGTTTTTTCTTGCGCTATCGCATTAAAACCGAATAGAAAAACGATTAGTAGTACCATCAGGGTTTTCACAGTACAAGAGGTGAGTTTCATTACTAGTTCAGTTGCTTAGAACACAAAACTATATCATGAATTTGTTTCATTTGTTACACTAATTACCTCATTAATGTCAAATATCACTTATCTTAAAGGATGACTCCAGAAAATGAAAAATTAGATAAGCCTGAACGGATAATCATGCTGAAAGTCTCCAAAAAAGATGATTTCCCAAAGGACTTCCAGGCAAATTACCACACGCATTTAATTTGTCATCGAGGCGGAGTTGATTTCGTATTCAACGATATGGAGCAGAGATGCAAAAGCGGTGAATTTTTATTTTGGTTTGCTAAAAGTAAGTTGACCGACTTGGAATTTTCAAAAGGTTTTAGCGCAACAGTTCTGCTAGTAGAAAATCAATTTTTAAACGCTAACATCCCAGACCAAAACTGGGGCATAGATGCAGCCTTACATTCCCGTCAATATCCTGTCAAACAACTGAATGATAAGAATGACAGGCAACGTGTTTTATCCAATTTCCAATTGTTGAACGCAAAATTTCTGGACAAGGAACATCATTTTTATGAAGAGGCTTTAAGACTACAAATGCGACTTTTCATACTGGAAATGTGGCACACATTCGTAAATGAATATGAACGCAGAAAACGGAGTTTACAAACTGGAACCTTGTATGAAAGGTTTAGGCAATTGGTGCAGGATCATTGTATGAACGAGCGTGAAGTTCAATTTTATGCCAATCAGTTGAACATAACGGCTAAATATCTAAATGCTATCTCCAAACAAAACTCTGGCATCACCGCTTCCGAATGGATTCAACGATTTGCTAAAGAACGAATTGCACTGCTACTACAAAATGGAAAACTGAACATCGCAGAGATTTCTGATGAAATGGGATTTTCCAGTCGGTCATTTTTTACTCGTTATGTAAAAAAAATATTGGGTGTTACTCCGAGTGAATACCGCAATCGGTTTGGTTAGACGTGCAAAATTGAAATGGGAAACACTAGAATAAGGAAAGCACGTTTCGAACTTACTTTTTAACCTGCTGAAAAACCAGCATCAGCCCAATTTCTGGACTACTTATGCTCATGATCAATTCGATGCTTTTTCAAGATATCGACTCCAAAATCATTGTTCTTTTCGCGCCAGATCGCATGGATGTGATTTCCATTATTCATAAAACCAACATTGTCATATTCGATAATAAAATCCGGAGTATGGATTAAATAATAATGTGCCTTTCGAGGTTCGAGCGCGCCAATCCAGGCAAAGTAGACTTGATCTTTTGGAGTTTCATGTAGCATCGCCATATACAGGTCTGCCTTCTCATGTTCTAGATTACCGATATACTCCTCGATGATATGATGGAGTATTTTTTCTTGATTTTTATCCAATTCAGAGGCCTTGATTCCCCAATATTCGCTCAATCGCTCGGCTGTTCCCGGTGCTGTCAAAATATCTCCCGGGACTTTTTGACTGAGAACGGCTTTACTTTTCTGCTCATCTGAAAGCAAATTGACAAGCCAAAATCCATAATCCTCTTCCTTGCTCAGAGGTCTCAGGCCAGAATATTGAGTGACTTCCACTTCCGCTGGATCTGTCCCCATAAATAAGGGTGTCATAGAAAAATCCTCTCCTGCAACAGAAAGATTGATCGAAAGGTGATGCCCTTCGAATTTCAATCCCCAAACTGCATCTTCTGCAGGATCTCCCCAAACTGCAAAAAAGTAATTGCCATAATCCCAATCCAGTCCTCGGACCATTTTGATTGTATTTTCATTTACCTCGCCTCGCTGAAAACCGATCTCAAAGATTTCATGGAGAATATCATCGAGCTGCATGATCGCAAAGGTCTTCAGGTATCCCTGTGAGCTAAACATGGTGGTAAGTAAGCGGTGAAATTTCAACTTGCTCTCTTCAGAAAAATCTCCAAATTGTGCTCCTGTCCTTGGAGCCAATCCGATCGGTAGATTAGTCCATTTGCTCCGCATGGAATCCTGCATAGAAAGCATTGCTTCCTTCTTAAGGTCTTCATCAAACGTCGCAACAAGTTCCAAGGTGGATTTTTGTAGCTCCTTTACTGACTGCGAGTACCCGTAAGAAACAGAAAAAAGCAATAGAACGAAAAGGGTGAATATATTTTTCATATTGAGGTGGTTTTAGGCTAGACGAAAAGAAATAGAATTTTAATTCTTCTTTAGGCTTTTTAAATTACTAAAATAACTCGTGGCTTCTTGAAATAATCTTAATTCTGTAATTTGAAGAATTCAATTCTTCAAACAAGTTGGCCCAATGAAGGTTAGCTGAGTAACTATTCGAAAATGAAAAAACTACTTATACTTCTAATTTTATTAAATCCGATCGCTTCTTTTGGGCAGGATTTGATCCCCACATCCTCTGGAGACATTAAAGTAACCCCGATCTTACATGGTACGGTGGTACTGGAATTTCAGGGAAAAACCATTTATGTTGATCCCTATGGAGGAGCATCAGTTTTCGAGGGTCAAAAAAAGCCTGATCTAATATTGATCACAGATATTCATGGCGATCATCATAGTCAAGAAACTCTTGACGGATTAGATCTGAGCAATGCAATTATTATTGCCCCAAAAGCCGTGTCAGAAAAACTTCCGGAAGGATCAGGAAAGGCAATACAAATCATGAATAATGGGCAAACGGAATCTATTTCTGGGATTACTATCTCTGCGATTCCTATGTATAATCTTCCAGAAACTGAGGATAGCAGACATCCCAAAGGAAGAGGAAACGGCTACATCCTTGAGCTTGGTGGAAAGAAACTATACCTATCCGGAGACACCGAAGACATTCCTGAGATGAGAGCTTTAAATGGAATCGATGTGGCTTTCATTTGTATGAATCTACCCTACACTATGGATGTCGACCAAGCTGCAGATGCGGTGTCGGAGTTTAAACCTACCATCGTTTATCCTTACCATTTTAGAGGTGGGGAGGGTCTTGCAGATGTAGAAAAATTCAAATCAACTGTCAATTCAACTTCGCCAGGAGTGGAAGTGAGACTTAGAAATTGGTATCCCGAAAATTAAGAGGAGGAACTATTAAAAGGCAGTATTCACTGCCTTTTTTTATGCTTCATTTTGTGGAAAGAAAATTGGAAATTATTTATTTCCCAGTCCTTGATGCTTCTTGTCCAAGTACTCAAAATGGCTGTTATCTTGAGCCGTTCCCACCACCTTACTTGGAGGAAGAGGTCCCAGCTGTTTTACAGCCAAATCCATCGCCCGCATCATTTGAGCAAGTTTTTCAGGATTTTCTTTAGCCAGATTAGTGGTTTCGCCCGGATCATTCTTAAGATTAAAAAGTAAGGTGTCGTGAGCGGCAACCGCTTTCATCCCTCCGCTCCCTTCATATCCTTGGTAAGGTCGCTTGATCTTCCAATCCCCTTCACGGTAACCCCGCTGATCCGAGAGCATGTAGTATAGAAAAGTGTCTTCTTCTCGATTTCCATTTTCAAAGAGTACCGCAGACAGATCTTTCCCATCAATCTCCCGATCGGTTGGAATTTCTGCTCCCACAATTTTACAAAATGTAGGAAACCAGTCCATTTGGGTGGCCATTTCTTCATAGACTTGACCAGCTTCGATTTTACCTTTCCACATCGCAACGGTTGGAACTCGAACTCCGCCTTCAAATGTAAATTGCTTTCCTTCTCGAAGCTCGCCAGCAGATCCCCCATGATCTTCCATCACTAGCCAGGGTCCATTATCTGAAGAAAAGACAATCAGTGTATTTTCAAGAATTCCTTTTTCTTCCAATTTCTTTAAGATCTGTCCCACGCTCCAGTCAATCTCCTGGATCACATCTCCATAAAGGCCTCGATTGGATATACCTTGAAAATCCGGCGAGGCATAGATCGGCACATGTGGCTGATTGTGGGCGACATAAAGTAAAAAAGGTGAGTCCGAAGCTTGATCTATAAAAGATAGCGCCTCCTCTGTATATTTCTGAGTGGTGTAGGTTTGATCTACCTCAAACTCTTCGACCTCATTACCCCTCATGTAAACCACAGATCTCATGTCATTGGAATAAGGAATTCCAAAATACTGATCAAAACCTTGGTTGAGGGGAAGGAATCGCTCCATATGGCCGAGGTGCCATTTGCCAACTGCTGCTGTTTGGTAGCCTTTCTCTTTGAGGATTTCTGCGAAAGTGATTTCTTCGGGGTCCATCCCCGTAAAACTGTCCGGAAAAAACACAGCATTAATCCCCATCCGCTGAGGCATTCTTCCGGTCAAAAGTCCTGCTCGCGATGGACTGCAAACCGGTGAGGCAGACAAAAAGGATGTAAATTTGATGCCTTCATTTGCTATTCTGTCTATGTTAGGAGTCTTGATATCCGTAGCACCAAAGGCCCCAATATCACCGTATCCCAAATCATCTGTAAAGATGAAAACGATATTGGGATAGGTAGAATTTGATTCTTCAGCCTCCTTTTCTTGACAGGCAAAAGCAAAAAGAAAGATCACAAAAAGTGGGAAAATCGATTTCATAGGTGGTGGGTTTAGCCTATTAATTTAGCCAATTTATCTAGAAATCAGCCGCATACTCAAGATTCGAACTTCAGTGATTGGCCGATCTGGCTTTTTTGTTTCCACTGCTGCAATTGCATCCACCACCTCCAAACCAGAAATCACCTCTCCATAAATCGTATAGTTTTGATCCAAGTGAGGCGTTCCTCCGATTTCCTTATAGACTTGCCGATGCGATTCTGGAATTTTGTAGGCATCAAACTTATCATAGCCATCTACAATAACTTGCAGGCTATCATTCAGCATTTTGATTTGAAGGCTATCTTTTTTTGTCCGTACACTTTCAAGAGAATCCAAAAGAGGTTTTAAATCCGGATCATTTACAGCATAA
Organism: Algoriphagus sp.; assembly: GCA_017858365.1. Lineage (GTDB taxonomy): Bacteria > Bacteroidota > Bacteroidia > Cytophagales > Cyclobacteriaceae > Algoriphagus. Next base: position 11,140 of record JAFMBQ010000009.1, read on the forward strand.
TGTCGAGCGAGCATTTTATTGATTCGGCCCTGATTATGATCCAGCGAGCTATCGGTATGGATGATTCCCTGCACAATGTAAAATTGAGTGCTACTCGATGCTCGGGCAGCATTTCCAGTACGAGCAGCCGCCAAAACTCCTTTCTTGTGAAAAAGATTGGGATGAATTTCTGCTGGAACCTGATAATTCAAATCGGATCCTCCGAGGGCGACTGTGTCGCTGGCATTTTTACTTTTAGTATCTCCAGCTTGAATCATAAATCCTTTGATCACCCGGTGAAAAAGTAGGCTGTCATAAGTGCCCTGATCTACCAACTTGATGAAATTATCACGGTGAAGTGGTGTCTCATCGTACAGGCGAAGCACGATTTTTCCATAATTGGTGATCATTTCTACCTCCACTGGACTTTTGGAATTGGCTCCAAAAAACAAAAAACTAAAAAGGATCAAAATAGCTGATAGCTTCTTCATCTGTTTATAATTTTGGAGCTTTCCGATGCTTCGTCCCCTGCTCGTAGCTATAGGTCAGCTTGATCAAAGTAGGCTCAGCATACATTCTTCCAAGAAACTGTAGACCTGCTGGAAGATTTCCAGTGCTGAAACCCATAGGAACAGTAAAGGCAGGCTGACCAGTAGCCGGTGCAATGATCTGCGAATTATCACCTCGATATTCTTCTTCGAATCGCTCGATAAGCGCAGGGCGATTATTCCAAGAGGGATAAACCAAAACATCCACTTGAAGTGAATCCATGGTTTTCTCGATGGCTTCGCGAAAAGCAACTCTGCGTTCATCCTCGTAAGCATTTCCACAAGGGATTTCAGGATTACCTCTTCGTTGGGTATTTCCGTCTAAAGATGCTATACGCTGGCGAGTGTACTCTGACTTTGTGCCCACTCGAAGTACATCCTCAAATGTGCTCATGGTATCCCGCTTCACATAAGTTTGAAGGAAGTCTTCTAGGTCAGTCCGGAAGGTAGGGCACCATTGATCCTGTCTCAACTCATCAAAATTTGGAACGGCAACGGAATCTACAATAACTGCTCCTAGGCGCTCCATATCTTTCAAGGCTTGGTTGAAAAGCGCAGAAATCTCCGGATCGGGATCATTTTCACTCAGCGTGCGGAATACTCCAATTCGAGCACCTTTCAGTCCATCTTTATTCAGATATTGGACATAATTATTTTCTGTTTTTCCTTCTGAATAGGCGGTTAATGGATCTTTTGGATCAATTCCAACCATGACCTGAAGGACACGAGTTGCATCTTCGACACTTTTGACCATTGGTCCGACTACGTCATTTCGCAGGTAAAGAGGGACAATTCCCTCTCGACTGACCAGTCCAAGCGTACTTCGAAAACCAACCAAGGCATTATGAGAAGATGGGCCGCGGATGGAATTCCCCGTATCTGTTCCCAGTCCAATCGTTCCTAGATTTGCTGCTACTGCAGCACCTGTACCTCCACTCGAACCTGCAGGCACATAATCTAGATTATATGGATTCCGTGTGATGCCTGCAGTAGAACTTTCCGAATGCATGGGAGAAAAAGCCCATTCGGCCATATTCGATTTGGCAAGGATAATTACTCCAGCTTCCTCCAATTGACTAATTACAAACGCATCCGTCTCCGGATAAAAATCTGCCAAAGCCAGCGAACCAGCGGTGGTCGGCATGCCAATCGTATTGATATTGTCCTTGACAATCATGGGAATTCCATGAAGCGGACGGAGAATTCCGGTTTTCTTGTATTCCGAATCCAGCGCTTTGGCGATTTCCAAGGCCTTCGGATTGATGGTTGTTAGGGCATTGATTTTTGGATTGACAGAATCGATGCGAGCAAGATAAGCTTCCACTAAGGCAACGGCCGTCAATTCGCCAGAAGCATATTTCTCATGAATAGTTGAAATAGAAAGCTCCTCTAGGTCAAAGGTAATTTTTCTTTTTTCTGGCAAACAAGACGAAAAAAGGATGAGCAGAAGGAAAACAAAAAGCGAAGTTGATTTTTTCATAATAGTCTGGAAAATTAAATCTTTTCAAATTTTTCAACGGTTCGCTCAGTCATTACATCTCCAGTATGCTTGGTACTTTGAGGCTCGAAAAGCAAAAGCCAAACTTCCTCCTCGGCGATTGGGTAATGTTCAACGCCTCTAGGGATGATTAGCATTTCCCCCTCATTCAGAGTTACACTTCGATCGCGAAACTCAATTCGGAGAGTTCCTTTAAAAATAAGGAAAAGCTCATCTTCCCCTTTATGATCATGCCAGACAAATTCACCTTTTACTTTAGCTAGTTTGACATCCTGACCATTCAGCTCTCCAATTATTTTTGGAGACCAATGCTCCTTGATCAGATCGAATTTTTCGTTGAGGTTGACTTTATTCATCTTTAAATTTAATACATGGTATTGGGATTTTCAGAAGATTTTGGAATCTGTTGAATCGCATCCCAGTGCTCTACGATTTTTCCATTTTCATCAAAGCGAAAAAAATCCATAGTCACGTATTGGTCATCTCCAGGCCAAGTCTGATGTGTATGCAAGGCAACCAAATCAGCCTCTGAAATGACCCGGACAAATTCGATCGACTTCTCAGGATATTCGACTTGCATTCGTTCGAAGTAATCAATGAATCCATCGGTGCCGTTAGCTACAGCGGGATTATGTTGAATGTACGCTGGGCCCACATACAATTCAACCGCTTTTCGGGGATTACCCTGGTAGGCTAATTTATAAAAAGCGATGGCCGATTCTTTATTTTTTTCTGTATTCATGATTCAAAATACGAAACGCATAGCTAAGGAGCTTGAAAGCTTTAGAATCACAGGAATCGATTTGAAGAGTTCAGCTGCTCTTGAGAAATATTTTCATCGGCTACCAACGGTTTCATAGGCAGACTCCGTATTGGCTTTGAATCACAAAAATTATGTTTCACGAAAACTAACAACGACATGCTTAAGAAAATTTTAATCGCTTCCATTTGTATGGGAATTATCAGTGGATGCCAGCAGGATGATGTGTTGCCTGGAGACGATTTGTCTGTCACCGAAATTGTCGAAGCCGAACTGCCCCAAACTGCAGCAACATTTATCTTGACCAATTATGACGGGGAAGTGATCACTTCTGCCTTTCGGATTACGAATGGAAAGGAAGTCTCCTATGAGGCTAACCTTACCAATCAAATGAATATCGTATTTTCTGAAAATGGAAGAGTACTAGCCTTCGGAGAAGACGGAGCAGAAGTTGACTGTAAAGGAAAGCATCGGAAAAGAGGAGGTTTTGGCGGTGCTCATGGAAAATTTGATGAAAAACATCCAAAACCAACGGTTTTAGAATTGAAAGATTTACCAACTAAAGCGGCTTCCTATTTAGAAGAGAAATATCCTGATCATGAGATTCTGAAGATTATCTTCATAGAGCGAGAGGAACTGAACCAATACCATGTCTTAGTGAAAGAAGTGGGAATCGTTGTCTTTGATGCCTCAGGGACTTTTGTCAAATTAAGAGAGAGACCTGTAATGAACTGTGCTAATTTTCAAAAGATTGAAATTGCCGACCTTCCAGCAAGTATTACTTCATACATCCAGGAGAAATATCCCGATAATGAAATCTTAAGAGCTCGAAAGGGTACTAGAAAAGAGGTAGTAGAAATTCATGTCTTGGTAAAAGAGGTCGGCGTGCTAATATTTGATGCAGCAGGAGTCTTTATTGAATTAAAGACCTGCGGAATGGATAAAGACAAAGACTAGGTTATTTTTAGATTAGGTTGTTGGCCGGGAATTGAAAGATTCCTGGCCTTCCTTTAAAAATTAGCATGATAGAAAAAATAGAACAGCTGGTCAAGGGATGTAAATCCAATGAACGAAATGCCCAAGCGGCATTTTACAAGTTGTTTTATGGCTATGCCATGAGTATTTGCCTTCGATATTCTAATTCTAGGGCAGAAGCTGAAGAGATCTTAAATGATGGATTTCTGAAGGTTTTTTCAAAAATAGATTTATTCAATCCTGATCTGGAAATCAAAGCTTGGATGAGTAGGATTTTTGTAAATACTGCGATAGATCATTTTCGGAAAAACAAAAAACACTACCATCAAGAAGATATAGATGAGGTAAGAGAAATCAGTTCAAAGGACGAAAATATATTGGATTCACTTTCGGCAGAGGAAATCATGAAGCTAGTCCAAAACCTCGCCCCATCTTATCAGCTCGTCTTCAATTTGTATGTGGTGGAAGGCTATAAACATCATGAGATTGCTGCGCAACTTGGGATATCCGAAGGGACTTCAAAATCAAATCTGTCTATGGCTAGAGCGAAATTAAAGCGCGCACTGGATGAAAACGTTTATTAAGGACTAATGGAAAAATTCGATCAAAAAATAAAGGAAAAGCTAGCTAGCTATCCTACAAATGAATCTCCTTCAGCTAGCGAAGTATCTAAAATGATGAGCATGCTCGATGATGCATTACCTCATGATTCCAAGATTATCCCTATCAATCCAACAGCTGAGGTAAAATTCATATCCGCTAGTTGGGTTAAAATAGCCGCTGCTTTTATTGTCTTTGTGCTAGCATCATTTACAGCATACCAATTGGCAGAAGTAAACATCGAGTCAGGTGACTCTGGATTAACAAGGGTAGAATTGCCAGATCTTTCGGTGATTAAAATGAAAGAAAATTCAAAAGTCGAATACAATCAAATCACTTGGATATTCAATCGAAGCTTGACTTTCAGTGGCGAGGGATATTTTGAGGTAGAAAAAGGAGAACAATTCACAGTCCTATCTAAACTGGGCTCCACAAAAGTTTTGGGGACAAGTTTTACGATTTATTCCCGAGAGGACACCTATGAAGTAGCCTGTTTTACCGGTAAAGTTTCAGTGGCATCAATTAACTCAGGTGAAGAAATACTGTTGATGCCAGGAGATGCAGTGATCTTGAAAAGCGAAACATTTACGCCCTATCAGCTATCCGCAATAGAAAAGCCGAGCTGGGTTGGAGGAGAGTTTTATTTTGAAGATGAGGACTTCATAAACGTGATTGAAGCTTTGGAAAAACAATATCAAGTTGAAATCTCATTTCCTGAAGAATTCGAGACTTTGAAATACACTGGCTATTTTGATAATACGAACCTTGAAAAGGCACTTAAATTAGTTTGCGAGCCGCTCGAATTGACTTATGAAATCAAAGGAAAAACCATCGAATTAAAACCTTGAATTAAACCAGCAACAAGAAAATCCATCTAAATTTTGGATTGCATTAACTCTAATTTTCCAGCGGAAAAGTATCCGCTGGAATTTTCTATTCGAAGAATTTTCAATTTGAACTACCAAATCCAGATGCTAAAACATCTCAGTCTGATCCTGTTTTTAGTGATTTTTATACCGAAAGTAAGCCTCGGTGCAGGAGCAGTGATTATCAATGAAGCTTTTGAAAATGCTCCCTTGAAAGAAGTTCTTCAAACCCTTCGGAAAAATTACAAGCTCAAGATTGCTTTTAGCGATCGAAATGTCCGCGGGATTTCTGTCAACACAAATTTGAAAGATCTCTCTTTGCAAGATTCCTTTATTAAAATTCTGGAAAACACAGATTTAACTTTTGAACTCCTCGATGGAAAAACGATCATCATAAAGAAGAAACCAAAGGAAGTACAAAGTCCTTTACTGGAGATCAAAGGAGTGATTTCTGATGCTGAGACGGGTGAAAATCTTCCTTATGCCACACTTTGGACTGAAGAAGATCAAAAAAGTTTCTTGGCGAATGAAGAGGGTTATTTTTTGATTTCTAATGCCGATCAAATCAAAAAAATCAGAGTTTCCTATTTGGGTTATCAGGATACCGTTTTAGAAATAACGGATGAAAATCAGTACAAGAGATTAAATATTGGCTTGAAAGCAAAGTTCACTGAGCTAGAAGAATATGTATTATCAGATCAAGAAATAGATCATTTCAGCACGGCTGGGCAAGCCGGCAAGGTAACCTACAATCCCATAAATGCGCGGCAAACCCCAACCCTTGGTGAAGTAGATGTATTCAGATCCCTGCAACTTTTGCCCGGTGTAAATGCTACAAATGAGGTGTCTTCAGGGTTGAGTATCACTGGAGGAACTTCCAATCAAAATCTGGTGCTTTTTGATGGGTTTACCGTTTATCATGTGGATCATTTTTTTGGGTATTTCAGTGCGTTCAATCCAAATGCTATTCAATCCGTGCGCTTATTTAAAGGAGGTTTTGACGCTAAATACGGAGGTCGCGTTTCCAGTGTGGTGGACATTTCTGGTAAAGATGGAAACAGAAATGAAACCAAAGGCTCTCTTGGTTTTAATTTATTAAGCGTCAACACCTCTTTGGAAATTCCTTTGTCAGATAATGGGACCACGTTATTCTTCTCAGCAAGAAGGTCCTATACTGACATCTGGTCCTCTTCATTGTTTGAAAACATCTTTAGTGTTTTTGAAAGCAGTATTGTGGAGAATAATCCATTTCCATTGGCAGCAAAATCAAGAACTATTAAGACTGATTTAAAGCCGAACTTTTATTATTCAGACCTCAACTTCAAAATCTCTTCAAAAGTTGGTGCGAAAAATCAGCTATCCTTCAGTTTTTATGACAGCAATGATGCCTTGGATTATATTGAAAATTCCCTCGTCCAATACAGAGATACCTTAAGTGTTTCAACTCGCAAAATAGGACTGATCAATTGGGGAAATGTGGGAAGTTCCTTGAATTTCTCTCGCCAATGGAACACTAAGCACTATACTTCGGCCCTTGCTTCTTATTCATTTTATGAAAGCACCTTTCAGGAAATTGGGAATTCAGAGATTTCCTCTAAAAGGTGGGGAGATTTTATAACTGTGGAAGAGCAAGAGCAACTTAATAATATCCAGGATATCTCCTTCAAAGTAGACCATGAATGGATCCTAAGTAATACCAGTACTTTAGAATCCGGGATTTCTTCTTCCATTTACGATAACAAGCTGAATTACGTCGCAAATGACTCCACCTTGGTCGATAAAGTGGAGTCAAATGAATTTTTGCTCGCACATTACTTTCAGGGCACTTTCGCGCTAACTAATTCTTTGACTATCACTCCTGGTATTCGAACGAATTACTTATCCACTACGCGTGAATTATATATTGAACCCAGATTTTCTTTTCTGCAAAAGATCAATTCAAACCTTCAGCTAAAAGGCGCCACAGGAATTTATCATCAATACCTCAACCAATCGAACACCAAAAATGCCCTGGAGGGAAACCGAGATTTTTGGATCTTGGCAAATGGAAAAAATGTCCCTGTTCAGCGAGCATGGCATGGCATGTTGGGTTTGGAATACTCACAAAACAATACACTTTTTACCTTAAACCTCTTTCAGAAAAACTTCAATGGGTTGACAGAGTATGCGTTTAGAAATGGAAGTTTGATCACCCAATTTGAAGATAATAACAGGGTCTTTACTACAGGTGATGGCATTGCAAAAGGAATTGAAATGATGTTGAAAAAGGATCTGGGAAAGTTTTCATCTTGGATTTCTTACACGCTATCGGAGGTAAAGTACCAGTTCCCAAAAATTAATTTAGGTCGCGCCTTCTACGCAGACCATGATCAAAGGCATGAGATTAATTGGTTTGGAGTCTATGCAGTTCAAAATTTTGAATTTTCAGCAACTTGGATCTATGGATCGGGTAAGCCATATACAGTCTATGAGGAAATTTTGAATCGGCAACCTGCTACTAATTCCAAAGGCTCTGAAATCGTGGTGTTAAATATCCCAGAAAGAAATGGCGGGAGACTTCCAGCCTATCATCGAATGGATCTTAGCGCCAGGTATTTTATAAATCTTGGAAAGTCAAAAGCGAACGTTGCCCTTAGCATTTTCAATCTTTATAACCGAGAGAATATTCTGGACACAAAAGTGTCAGTAATCGCTCCAAAAAACCCTCGAAATAACAGAGAAAGAATCATCACTACTTCTAATATTCCTCTCATGGGAATCACTCCAAATTTATCCTTCGAAATTAAATTCTGAGCTATTTCTGACCATTTATCCATTCTAAAACCTTATCAGTTGGAAGCTTTTCTATTACTCTTCCATCCTTACCCTCCATAGTTTCAGCAGCAAACAGCGAGTTGATTATCGCTTCCTCAGTCGCCTCGATTACCGCCAAAAACAAGGAAGTCATATCATCATTTCGGAGACTTTCTGTCTTTTCCAAGATCCCGTTTTTGGCAGAATAGGCGATTCGTAACCCCTCCGCAGTACTGAAAGCAATCACGTAATCGCCCGAACCATTAGAGGCGATTCCGCCTGTTTTAGCCAAGCCCATCATCGCGCGTTGGGCCATTCGCTCCAGATTCCGATCTAGAACAGGTGCATCTGTAGCAATCACGATCATGCAGCTCCCGTCTGATTTTTCCAGTGCATCTCGGAAAGGATATTTACCCAGTTTTTCACCTACTGGAACCCCTGCTATCTGAAGGTTTCCCCCAAAATTGGTTTGAACTAATACCCCTATAGTATAGCCTCCCAAGCTTTCAGGAAGCTTCCTTGAGGAAGTCCCAATCCCACCTTTCCAGCCAAAACAAACTGTGCCTGTACCTGCTCCCACATTTCCCTCTGCGACTACTCCCGATTTTGCAGATTCGATGGTAGAGATCACCTCTTGTGGAGAAATATGCATTCCACGGATATCATTCAAGTACCCATCATTGGTCTCCCCAACAATTGCATTTACAGATTGAATGCTTTCATTACCCGGCTGTGCCAAAGAATAACGAGCCACTCCTTCTATTCCAGCTGCCACGCTGAGCGTATTGGTTAGAATAATAGGACTTTCTAGATTTCCCAGCTCTTGGACTTGAGTCACCCCAGCCAATTTTCCAAAACCATTTCCCACAAAGATCGCAGCAGGTACTTTTTGCTGGAAAAGATTGCCTCCGTGGGCTAGAATAGCAGTGATTCCAGTACGGATATTTTCTCCTTCAATTTTTGTGAAATGCCCCACCTGAACTCCAGCCACATCGGTAATCGAATTCAATTTTCCCGTCGGAAGGATGCCAAATGGAATACCCAGCTCACGGGGTCGATTTTGTGAAAATGCAGCAGTCATAAAGCTTAGAATAAGAATGAGGGTCGAAAAAGGAGTTTTCATTGGGTGATTTTTAAAATCAAGTTAGGCAATAGTCTTCTCTGGAAACTGAAATTCTAATTATTGTTGGCAACATTTTTACCTAATTTTTAAATTTTCTTTATCTTCCCAACTCATTTAGGAAAAATCTCATTTCATGCTTAAAAAAGAGCGATACGAAGCATTTATTAAACATTTTTCGGAAAATCAACCTATTGCTGAGACCGAACTTCAGTATGAAAGTCCATTTCAACTCCTAGTAGCTGTGGTTTTGTCAGCTCAATGTACGGATAAGCGGATTAATCAGGTGACACCCGCATTATTTCGAGATTTTCCCACTCCGGCACATTTTGCCGCATCTAATTTTGAGGAGCTATTTCCCTATATCAGATCTGTCTCTTACCCAAATAATAAAACCAAGCACCTGCTTGGCCTTGGAAAAATGCTCATCGAAGATTTCGGAGGTGAAGTCCCTTCGACAGTAGCTGAACTAATCAAACTTCCGGGAGTAGGTCGAAAAACAGCAAACGTGATCACATCTGTGGTCTGGAACCAACCGAATATGGCCGTAGATACTCACGTATTTCGGGTATCAAGAAGGCTTGGATTGGTAACTCAAACTGCAAAAACCCCACTGGAAGTAGAGAAACAACTCATTCGACATATCCCAAAACAGTATGTCCACATAGCCCATCATTGGTTAATCCTTCACGGACGTTATGTGTGTTTAGCCAGAACACCGAAATGTGAATCCTGCACGATTACACATTTCTGCAGATATTTTGAAAAAAAGAATCTATCCAGCCCAAAACCAGCGAAGTAGCCATGTGCGGAATTCATCTGATTTGGGGCAAAGGCGCCAATAAAATTGCGATGGGAGACCTAATGGCCCCCGCTGCACATCGTGGACCAGACCAAGAAGCGACTTTCAGTCCATGGCCTGGAATCTGGGTTGGAGTAAATCGATTGAAAATAATAGACCCCCGTGTGGATGCGGATCAACCCTTCTGGTCACCTGACGGCGACTATTTTTTGATATGGAATGGAGAGATCTATAATTACAAAGACCTCGGAAAGCAACTTCAAAAAATGGGTATAGATCTGATTACAGAATCAGATACCGAAGTGTTAATGCACTGGCTTCGCCTATTTGGAATTAAGGGATTGGACAAACTTGAGGGTATGTTTTCGCTTATTCTTGGGAGCACCATCGAAAAATCTATTTTGGTAGCTCGAGATAAAACAGGCGAAAAGCCACTCTTCTATGCACAAGATCCCGATCGTTTGATCATCTCTTCTGATACTCGAGGAATTCGAAAATTGAAACCTTCGGCCTTGGATTCTGAGCAATTAAGCCATTATTTCTACTTGAGAGCACCTTTGCCAGGCAAAACCTTTTTCAGAGGAATTCGAGAATGGAAGCCAGATCGATCGAGTACAATTTATCAGCATTCAACCTTTCGCTGGAATTCTATCGGGAATCCCCAGGAAAATAAAGTGACTCCAAGTGCGGAAGAATTCAAAACCCGACTAGAATCAGCAGTCCGAAATCAGTTTCATGCCGACGTTCCTTTGGGACTTCAGCTCAGCGGCGGAGCTGATAGTTCTTTGCTATATGCGATTTGGTACAAGCAATCAGCTTCTAAGCTTCCAGTATTTACTATCGAACTTGAGGATCGCTACCAAAAAAAATATTCAGATAGTGGAGCTGCCAAGCAATTTTTAAAGCAGTTTCCGGCAGATCATCATCTTATTAACATTGATCAGGAGAAGTTTCTGGCCAATTGGGAGGAGTACTTAGCTAGCGTGGATTTGCCCGTTGGTGATTCTGCAGGATTCTTGACTTGGATGATCGGCAAAGCCGCAAAAAAAGAGGTAAAAGTTTTAATTTCTGGTTCAGGAGCAGATGAGCTTTGGGGAGGCTACCAGCGACATACCGCTTTTGATTTTTACCTGAAAAGAAAAGGAGCCCTACTCTTAATAAACACTTTGGCAAAAAAACTTCCGCTAAGCAGGCAATGGATGAAATTTTTCAGCGCTATTCATCCGGATTCTCGAAGGACATTCATTAATTTTTCTTCATTGATGCCAGTGCCGAAAGACCTTTTTGGGGATTATGAGCGACTGTTTCCAGAAAAGGAGTTCTCCTATAAAAATGCCTTGGAATTTGACCGCCGAAATTATTTAGTCCAAGATGTGCTTCGGATTCAAGACAATGCACTTATGGCTCACGGAATCGAAGGTAGATCACCTTATTTGGATGCTGGAATGATCAGCCTTTGGAATCAAGTCACAAACGAGGAGGACCTGAAAGGTAAAGTCTGGATCAAAAGCTGTTTGGAAGACTTGGACTTAGGTTGGATCGCAAAGCGCAAAAAATTTGGATTTGGGCTGCCACTGGAAGAGTGGCTTTCGATTGATGGTCCGGTTTCAAAAAGGGTCTTTGCTACGCTAAAGAATTTTGAAAATACCCATGGTGAATTGATGCCTCAAGAGATGCGAGCCCTATTAAAAAATCCTGAACAAGCTGCCAAACATCATTTTTTAATCCTCTATAATTTGTTCCTTTTGGCAGATTGGGCCAAATTGAATGAGCTATGAGGATCATCTACATTCACCAATACTTCAAAACCCCAGAAGAAGGCGGAGCAGTTCGCTCCTATCATCTTGCCAAAGGGCTTGTTCAAGCGGGACATGACGTAGAATTGATCACAACTGGGAATAATCCCACCTATGATCAGCGCTGGATAGAGGGAATCAAGGTGCATTACCTACCGGTAAAATATGATCAGAAATTCATCTATTTGAAGCGAATTTGGGCATTTATTGATTTTGTGAAAAAGAGTAAGCTTTTACTAAAAAAGCTCAAACGTCCGGACTTATTGTATATCAGTTCCACCCCCTTGACGACTGGATTAATTGGTCTTTGGGCAAAGAAGAAACTGGCGATTCCTTATATTTTTGAAGTACGTGACCTTTGGCCAAGGGCTCCCATAGAAGTTGGGGCAATTCGAAACCCGCTATTAATCAGATATCTTCAAAATCTTGAAGCAAAAATCTATCAAAATGCACTATCCCTGGTCGCTTTGTCTCCTGGGATAGCCAATCATCTTCGAACGATCAGCCCTCAAAGTTCGCTTCATCTCATCCCAAATTTCTCAGATTTGGCGCAATTCCAACCCCTTCCAAAATCTGGTTCGATCCTTAAAAAGTATGGGTTAGAAGAGCGCTTTACGATCGCCTATACAGGTGCGTTGGGGAGAGTGAATGCCGTAGAAGAATTGATCGATTTGGCAGAATTAGCCTTTCACCAAAATAAAAACTGGCAATTTCTCATCATGGGAGCAGGAAGCCATCGCGAATATTTGGAGCAAATCGCTCAGGAAAAAGGGCTTGAAAACGTCATTTTCATTCCTTTTGGAAATAAGGCTAGTGTGAATGAGGTGTTGTCTTTGGCAGATTTTGCCTGGATCTCCTTCGCTCCTCTTCCGGTATTGAAGACCAATAGCCCAAATAAATTCTTTGATGCCATTGCTGCCGGAAAGCCAGTAATCATCAACCATAAAGGTTGGGTTTATAACTTAATGAAAGCCAATCATTTGGGAATATCCTGCCTGCCTAGCAAGCTTGATAAGGCTTTTGCACAGCTTGAAGAACTCGCTGATAGCCCAGAAAAAATTCAGGAAATGGGCAGAAATAGTCGCAAACTGGCTAAAAGTTATTTTTCAAAAGAATTAGCTGTCTCGAGATTAGTCCATGTCCTAGATCCTGATGCCAGCCCTAGCGGGCAGGGGGACGAGGTCGATATCCTGACTGCCTAAAAATCTTCTCGGCATCAGCCTCCGCCATCAAGTCGGGCAGTGAGATCTCGTTATTCACCACATAATCTTCTACAATATTCCAGCCTAACCATCGCCCCAATCTTCCCGGCGCTTTGGTGCTGATCGCATCCGTAAAGGGAGCTTCGCCTACATATTTTCGGAGCTCAAAGGGATTTGTCTCATAGAGCAATTCATTTTCCACAAAATGCGCCCAGATGTATTCTTCATTGTCAAAGGACTCGGCGATCTCCTCAGGAGTATAACCGATGATGTATTGATCCGAGGTGCATGGCAAAATCGCCTTAGTAAAATGGTAGGATTTACCATAATAAATCATCTCCGCTAGCAAAGTGTTATCCTCCGGATCAGTAGTATTGAAGCGGGAGGAAATGACCGTTACCAGCATGGGTACGATGTAAGGGGCTTCATATCGCTCAGCCAAGTAGCGTGGTTGGTCGGGCTGAAAAGTATGGGTTGCCGGTAGAAAGTAATCCAGGCCGATCACAATTAACTCTTCCGTGACTATCAAATCTGAATTAAAGCCCGAAACAAAGGTGTAAACTTTCGGAATCTGAAATTCCGGGAAATTGTATTTGATGGCTTTAAAGGCATTTTCGAGCTCTTTTTCGATTTTGCTAAAGTCCTGAAATTCCAATTTGACCGAATCATACAAGGTTCGCATTGTGGAATCTTGGTGGATGGTAATGAGTTCTGAGATCAGCGAATCCTGATTGGGATAGAGATCCAGTTGCAAGTATTCTTTGACAAATTCGGGATGATTCTCCATCAAGAATTTGTAATCGGCTGCTGTCTTTGCACCAAAGAACTCATCTTCTAGACGTGTGATTTTAAGGTTGACATCTTGGTTCAGTATAGCTTCATCCAATTCACAAGTCGCCTCTTTTTTGCCGCAGGAGAAAGCAAGTAGCGAAATCAAGAAAAAAAATAGGGCCTTGGAAATTCTCATGGATTGTTTTTTTGTAAAAATAAGGAATGGTTTTCATCTCCTGCAGTGTCAGGGCCTTTTCTCTCGCAGCGACGCGGCGAGGCAGCGTAAAAGGCAATTCTAGATAGTATTTTAAGGGCTTACCATTCGACTATTCCCGCTCTGACCGGATTCTCGTGAATGTACTTCATTCGACTCTCGATCATCTCAAGACGGAAAAGCTCTATGGCGTGGTTTTCATGTGTCCAAAACTGCAAATCACCAGATCGTTTATTGAATTCGGCATGGTATTCGAAGATCATTTTCAGCCATTCCCGGCGACTTTCCTGTGGATTTTCAAGAATCAGTTTTACTAATTTCTTGCTGGTAAACTTTTTAAAATCGCGCACCCAATCTGAAAGCTTTCCGTCCTTCCGCTGAACTACCAGATCAATGTGATTATTCATGATCACATAGCCAAAAAGATACAAGCCTTTCTCCTTTCGAGAATAGGTCAAATTCTCCAGAATAAAATCCCGGTATGCTTTTCGGGTAAAGACGGCAGCCCATCCCACAACCTGAAAAGTCAAAAAGTAAGGCAATTCTTGATCTCTTATCTGGTAAGCTTCTCCCATAGAATGAAAATAATTCTAATCGCCCGAATTGCTTCCGACTACTGTACGGGATCTATAAAATAGAAAGGCGTAGTTGCTCCCGACAATTGTCGCGGACTACACCTAGCACCAACGCTACTCTATGCCTATATAGGGAAATCAAGGGGGGGCAGTATTGACTCCAAATAAACTAGCGTAATGTCATCTTTTGATGATCTTTCACTACATGACACTGCCAAAAACCCCTGTAAAATAAGTAAAAACACGATCTTTTTCATTCTACCAAAAATGTCTTGAAGTACAACTTATCCTCATTTTCGAGGTCCACATAGGTAATATTAAACCCCTTCTCATTGACAAAACACCTGTCCAGGTAAACACCCTTTTCTGATTTTTTCAGACGCATCTCTGCCACCTTTCGATAATCTTGCTTGGTGTCAAAAGCCATCACTACCATATTTCTCGCTCTTTCGAGAGGGTCTCGAAGCATGTCCTTGTTGTAGTTCACATTGGGCTCTTCCATGATCCTGTAGATCAGTTTCCTGTAAGGATCCCAGTGGATAGATCCGAATAAATCATTCTCCTGCCAATGGGAACTATAAGCTTCATTGCTTTCAACTTCTTTTACTGTTAAAGGTGGGACATTTTTATAGCCCTTCGGAAAGGCTTCAAAATCATGGATCTGATTCATCGCTCGATCCGTGATATAAACCCGCTCGTCTGCCGCATAGCCATGCACAAATAAATCCTCCTCTGGATTGTAATCCGAAAAAACCATATCAAACCCTCCCCATGCTTTGCCTTGCATCTTCTCAGGATATCCGAGCAGATTTGAAATCTCATCTGTCCTTAAGGAATAGGAATTGAGCATGGTTTTGGTGTAGGTGCCTTCAGGGAAACGAGCGTCAAAATTTGCTGCGCCTGCAATAAAAATCTTGTCACCGATCTTCCTAAAACAACGGTTTCTGCTCCATACTGGCAAAAATGTATCCTTGGAATTAGGCCAACCCGTGTTGGGGTCTATTTCATCGTTGCCCCCCATGAAATCCATTGTCTTGACTATATCAAACTCCTGATTGATCAGATAGACCTTGTAGGCGCGCCTCCTGCTCAAAAAAATACTGTCCTCGTTTAAAATATGAAAATCATATACTCCAGATTGTAAATTGGGCTGGTTGTCACCATAAGCTAATGTCTCTATCAGAGCTCCATCCTCCAAATTATACAGCTTGATCTCCTCCTTGCCCATGACATGGAATGCATACGCCTCCTGTCCTTTCCAGTTTTTGACATATTGGTAATAATCTTCGACTGGAGAAGTAAATCGATCCAAATTCAACTGATAGGTATGCACTTCACGAAAAGCAGCTGGTATCTCTTCCCCGCTTTTTTCGGAACAGGAAAACAAGCCCAAGATAAATACAGTGATAAAAGTAAATCGCATATTATTCATATCTAGTTTAGTTTAAATAACAGGGGTGCAGCCAGAACAACTTCTAAACAGCACTCCCTGAAAATCAAAGCATCATTTGTCTGGCTTTATCACTACCACTGGTAAGCAATTAAATCCGCCAGCTCTTTCACAAAACTTGTCTCCGCTCCATGTTTCTCCAGAGGATTGAGCTTGGGCGACAGGCGCTTATGTGAAAACACATAAAAATATTACTGTCAAAACAGATAAACAGATTACTAAAACTCTCTTTTTCATAATTTTATTCATTCTAAAACAAAACCCTTTTCGCGCTCGCAGGGCTGGTCCATGTCCTCAAAAACTCTAAACTACCGGTCGCCTTAAATCTTCGTTGATAATGTACCCCCCTCTTACTATAAATGCAAACGAAGAGCAATTTATTTTAACTATTTATTTTTTAAAATTTTTTTTTGGTTTTATCCGTTTTTAATTGATTTTCAAAGACTTAAAAAACGCTTAAATTAAGTCAACAAGTAGGCTTCGGTCTTCCCAAGTCCAACTAAGGGCCATCTCATCGGCACCCTTTCAAACCTTACCGGCAGATAAACCGGTCTTAGCCGGAGACTCGGATCTTCTCTTTGCTCTTTCCGCTTAAAAGTTGGACTAGTTATGCTGCGATTTTAAAGATATAA